>NZ_JBNGGE010000044.1:0-66023 GCF_049975785.1 Streptomyces sp. WG7 | reverse complement strand
TCGCGTTTCCCTTTCCGGCGGTTCCGACTCTATCAGATCCTTTCGGCCCTGATTCCCCGTCAGAGGGGGTTGTCTTCACGGCTGTTGGGCCGTTCCGACGTCTCAAACCTTAGCGGACTCTCTCGGCGATTCCCAATCGGAGTGGACCGGGCCGTCGAGCCTCAATCGGAATTGAATTCGGGCACGCCGAAGTCGTTCCCATTGAGGGGTCGTGCTGGTGGTTTGGTGCCGCTGCTGCGGCGGGAGGTGCTACCGCAGAACCGTTACGGCCCCGTGGCAACCCGAAGAACCTTACGGATCCCGCAGGGGGCTGTCAACCACGCCTGTCAAGATCTTTAATCGAGGTCGCTGAGCCTGCCGCCGGCGTCCGGCTGGGCGTGCTCCACCCTGCGCAGGAGACGGGTGAGGACGTCACCCAGCGCGGTCCGGTCGTCCGGGGAGAGGTCCTGGAGCAGGTCCTCCTCGAAGACCGACGCGAGGCGCATGGCCTCCAGCCACTTCTCGCGCCCCTCCGCCGTCAGCTCGACGATGACACGGACCCGGTTGGTCTCGTCGCGGTCCCGGGTGACGAGCCCCTCCCCCACCATGCGGTCGATGCGGTGGGTCATCGCGGCCGGGGTCAGGCCGAGGCGCTTGGCGAGTTCCCCGGGGCCCAGCCGGTAGGGAGCGCCGGACAGGACGAGCGCCTTGAGCACCTCCCAGTCGGTGTTGCTGATGCCGAGCTCGGCGGTCTGCCTGCCGTACGCGACGTTCATGCGGCGGTTGAGACGGGAGAGCGCCGAGACGATCTTCTCGACCTGGGGGTCGAGGTCCTGGAACTCGCGCTGGTAGGCGGCGATCTGTTCTTCGAGTGTCGGCTCGCCGGCGCCGGAGGTGTCGCCCATGGCCGCAGTATGGCACGCGGCTTCTTTGCCTTGAAGTCCTTCGCTATGTACTCTTTACCTTCGAACTTTAGCTTCTAAGTCTTCAGCTCTAACGGTTGAAGCGATCGATCCAAGAGAGGGTGAACGTGACCAGGGCAATGGGCGCAGCGATGCGCCGGATTCATGTGGGCAACGCACTCAGCGCGTTCGGGCTCGGTTTCACCGTCCCCTACCTGTACGTCTATGTGGCGCAGGTACGGGGACTCGGTTCTGTCACGGCGGGTCTCGTACTCGCCGTCTTCGCCGTGGCCGCCCTGATCGTGCTGCCGTTCGCCGGACGGGCCATCGTCCGGCGGGGCCCGCTGCCGGTGCTGCTCGTCGCCCTGGTCACCGCCGCGGTCGGCGCGCTGAGCCTGGGGCTGTCGGCCTCGGCCGCCACCGTGCTGCTGTCCGCCGCCGCGCTGGGGGCGGGACAGGCCGTGATGCAGCCGGCGCTCGCGACGATGATCGTGGACTGCTCCACGACGGAGACGCGGTCGCGGGCGTTCGCGATGCAGTTCTTCCTGCAGAACCTCGGGCTCGGCGTCGGCGGACTCATCGGCGGGCATCTGGTCGACACCACGAGCGCGTCCTCCTTCACCGTGCTGTTCGCGATCGAGGCGGCGATGTTCCTGCTGCTGGTCGCGGTGATGGCGACGGTGCGCACGCCGCGCGCGCCCCACGTGGCCGGGGTGCCCGGGCAGGGTGCCGGCAACAGCTGGAAGCAGCTGCTGGGCAACCGGGCCATGGTGCAGCTGTGCGTGCTGGGCTTCGTGCTGTTCTTCGCCTGCTACGGGCAGTTCGAGTCGGGGCTGAGCGCGTACGGCGTCGAGGCGGCCGGCATCTCCACGTCCGCGCTGGGGACCGCCCTGGCGGCGAACACGCTGATGATCGTGATCGCGCAGTTCGCGGTGCTGAAGTTCGTGGAGCGCCGGAAGCGGTCCCGCGTGATCGCCTCGGTGGGGCTGATCTGGGCCGTCGCGTGGGCGGTGGCCGGGTACGCCGGGCTCGGGCACGGCAGCCAGACGATGGCGACGGCCGCGTTCATCTCGACGTACGCGCTGTTCGGGCTGGGTGAGGCACTGCTGTCGCCGACGCTGGCGCCGCTGGTGGCCGATCTGGCGCCGACCGGGCTGGCCGGACAGTACAACTCCGCCTTCGCCCTGGTGAAGCAGCTCGCGCTGGCGATCGGGCCGGCGGTGGGCGGGCCGCTCGGGGCCTCGCTGCACGCGCCGTACATCATGCTGTTCACGCTGTTCTCGCTGGTCATCACGGTGCTGGCGGTGCGGTTGGGGCGGCAGCTCACGGCCGTACAGAACCAGCCGTCGCTCGCCCGGAGCCGGGTGGTCACGCAGGGCGGGGCACCGGCCGACGCGGTGGCGGCCGCGGAGGCGTGAGGCTTACGGGCCTACGGGCTTACGGGCTTACGGGCTTACGGGCTTACGGGCTTGATGCTTGGGGACTGAGGCGTCTGCCGCGACGGGTTCGCACCTGTCGCGGCAGGCGCCTCACGCGGTGACTCACGGGCCGTGGCTCACGGCTTCGGCAGGACGAACTCGCACCAGACCGCCTTGCCGCCCCCGGGTGTGCGCCTGGAGCCCCAGTTGGAGGCGATCGTCGCGACGATGGCGATGCCCCGGCCGGACTCGTCCACCGGTTCCGCGCGGCGGCGTCTGGGCAGGTGGTCGTCGCCGTCGGTGACCTCGACGATCAGTCGGCGGTCGGTGCGGCGCAGACGCAGGCGCATGGGGGGCGTGCCGTGCTGGAGGGAGTTGGCGACCAGTTCGCTGGTGGCCAGGACGCCCAGGTCGTGCAGTTCGGTGGGGAACCGCCAGCTGGTCAGGACCCCGGATGCGAAGGCACGCGCGCGGGGGGCCGCTTCCACGCCGCCGAGCAGTTCCAGAGCGGCGTTGCGGAAGAGCTCGGCCTGCGCGCCCTTGCGGGCGGGATGCTGGAGGACCAGGACGGCGACGTCGTCGTCGTGTTCCGGGGTGACGCCCGCCGAGCGGACGAGGCGGTCGCAGATCACCTGGGGGCTTCCGGTGGCGCCGGACAGGGCGCGTTCCAGGGCGGCGATGCCGTCGTCCAGGTCCTCGTTGCGGCGCTCCACCAGGCCGTCGGTGTAGAGGACCGCGGTGGAGCCGGGGGTCAGGGCGATCGAGCCGGACGTGTGCATCCACCCGCCGGTACCGAGCGGGGGGCCGGTGGGTTCGTCGGCGCGCTGGACGGTGCCGTTCTCGTCGCGGACCAGGATGGGCAGGTGGCCGGCGGAGGCGTACACCAGCCGGCCCTCGTTCGGGTCGTGGATGGCGTAGACGCAGGTGGCGATCTGGTTGGCGTCGATCTCGGTGGCGAGGCCGTCGAGGAGCTGGAGCACCTCGTGCGGGGGCAGGTCGAGGCGGGCGTAGGCCCGTACCGCCGTGCGGAGCTGGCCCATGACCGCTGCCGCGCGGACGCCGCGGCCCATGACGTCGCCGATGACCAGGGCGGTACGGCCGCCGCCGAGGGTGATCACGTCGTACCAGTCGCCGCCGACCGCGGCCTCGGTGCCGCCGGGGTGGTAGGTGGCGGCGACGCGCAGGTCGTCGGGCTCCTCCAGCTCCTGGGGGAGCAGGGAGCGCTGGAGGGTGACGGCGGTCTCGCGCTGGCGGCTCTCACTCGCGCGCAGGCGGCCCGCGGCCTCGGCGTGGTCGGTGACGTCGGTCGCGAAGACGAGGACGCCCCGGCCGCCGCTGTCCCCCTCGGTGACCGGGGTGCAGGTGAAGGTGTAGGAACGGCCGTCGGGAGCCTTGCGGGACTTGAGGGTGCGGGGTCTGCCGCTGCGCTGGACCTGGTCCAGGAGCGGGAAGAGACCGAGCTCGTCGAGTTCGGGGAGGGCCTCGTCGGCTCGTTCGCCCAGGTCGCGCATGCCGAAGGCGGCGACGTAGGCGTCGTTGACGTAGGAGAGGCGGTGGTCGGGGCCGTGGACGAGGGCGACGAGGGCCGGGACGCGGTCGAGGACGTCGCGCACGGGGAGGTCGTCGACGGCGGGGACGGGCGGGGCCTCGTCGGTCAGCTGCTCGGCGCGGGCGGCGGGTACGGTGCCGTCGCCCCGTCGGTCCGGGGAGACCGTCGTGTCGGTCCGCGCTGCGGCGCGGCGCTGCGTTCCGGGGAGTCGGGCGCTCCAGCGCGTGAAGTTCACGAATCCTTGCCTCGTGTAGTTGTCGGCGGCCCAGGGCCGGGACGGGCCGGGAACGGCCGGGGCCCCGGGGGCCGCGGGAACGAGCGGCGGCGCGCCCGCTGTGTGGCCCAGTCTGGCAGGGTGCCGACCGGGCCGACGTCCGTCAGACGCTGGACCGGCCGGGGGAGTTCCTGGGTCCGGTCAGGACTACTCCTTCGGGTTGCGCGGTGGTTCCTGAGAAGGCTTTCCACCGGCCGCGAGTTCGAACTCCGCTCGCGGATGTTCGAGTGAACCCAGGGAGACGATCTCCCGTTTGAAGAGTCCGGCGAGGGCCCATTCGGCCAGCACGCGCGCCTTGCGGTTGACGGTGGGGACCCTGCTGAGGTGGTAGGCGCGGTGCATGAACCACGCGGGGTAGCCCTTCAGCTTGCGCCCGTAGACGTGCGCGACGCCCTTGTGGAAGCCCAGGGAGGCGACGGAGCCGGCGTACTTGTGCGCGTACGTGTCGAGGGGCTCGTCGCGCAGGGCGTGCGCGATGTTGTCGCCGAGGACCCTGGCCTGGCGGACGGCGTGCTGGGCGTTGGGGGCGCAGTCCCGGCCGGGCTCCGCGGCGGTGACGTCGGGGACGGCGGCGGCGTCTCCCGCGGCCCACGCGTGTGGGGCGCCGTCGACGGACAGGTGGGGGGTGCAGGTGAGCCGGCCGCGGTCGTCGAGGGGGAGGCCGGTGGCGGCGAGGAGCGGGTGGGGTCTGACGCCGGCCGTCCAGACGACCGTACGGGTGGGGAGGCGGGTGCCGTCGCTGAGGACGGCGACGCGGTCCGCGCAGGACTCCAGGCGGGTGTCCAGGCGTACGTCGATGTTGCGGCGGCGCAGTTCGGTGACCGTGTAGCGGCCGAGCTCCTCGCCCACCTCGGGGAGGATGCGGCCGGAGGCCTCGACGAGGATCCACTTCATGTCGTCCGGTGTGACGTTGTGGTAGTACCGCGTGGCGTAGCGGGCCATGTCCTCCAGCTCGCCGAGGGCCTCCACGCCCGCGTAGCCGCCGCCGACGAAGACGAAGGTGAGGGCGGCGTCGCGGAGGGCGGGGTCGCGGGTGGAGGAGGCGATGTCCAGCTGTTCGAGGACGTGGTTGCGCAGGCCGATGGCCTCCTCGACGGTCTTGAAGCCGACGCCGTGGTCGGCGAGGCCGGGCACGGGAAGGGTGCGCGAGACCGAGCCGGGCGCGAGGACGAGTTCGTCGTACGTCAGCCGACGGGCGCCCGTCCGCTCCTCGTCGGTGGCGAGGGTGGTGATGGTGGCGGTGCGCGTCGTGTGGTCGACGGAGCGTGCCTCACCGATGACGACATCGCATTGGCCGAGGACGCGGCGCAGCGGCACGACGACGTGCCGCGGGGAGATGGAGCCCGCCGCCGCCTCCGGCAGGAACGGCTGATACGTCATGTAGGGGTCGGGAGTGACGACCGTGATCTCGGCTTCGCCCCTCCGGAGTTCTCCCCTGAGGTTCCGCTGCAGTCGCAGCGCCGTGTACATCCCGACGTAGCCGCCGCCGACAACGAGAATGCGCGCACGTTCCTTCACCATCCCATGACGCACCCGACGCTTGCGTTTGTCCACAGGCTCGTCGATTTGTGTGACCGGAGATCGTGCGGCCCCGGGGTGGTCCGTACGGCCGTGCTCCGGTGCGGTCGCGCAGGTCAGCAGGGGTGGGACCGAAGGCGGAAGGCGGCGCATTCGGGGCGTATACGGTCCGAGGTCCGATCGGGGGTTGCTCCGTGCGGAACCTGCCCCTTCTGAATTGACCCTCGCTCAACTATGTTCTTTCCCACGGGGTGTAAGGGGATGTGCTCATCGGGTCCGCGACGGGCGGACCGCGGAGCCGGGCCTGTTCCGCGCACTCCGGCTTTCGATGGCGGGGAGTGTCTCCGGGGGGAGACGCCATTACCGGGGGATTGTCTATGCATGTTCAGGACTCTCATTGGTCGTCCGCGTCCGCTGTCGCGCCCGGTGGCGCGATGAGCGCGACGGCGGGCGGCGCACGCGGGGACGGAGCGCGCACCGCGCCTTTGCGCGTGGACGCCCAGCGCAATCTGGAGCACGTGCTGCGCGCGGCCCGCGAGGTGTTCGGCGAGCTGGGGTACGGCGCACCGATGGAGGACGTGGCGCGGCGCGCGCGGGTCGGTGTCGGCACGGTGTACCGGCGCTTTCCGAGCAAGGACGTCCTGGTCCGGCGGATAGCCGAGGAGGAGACGGCCCGTCTGACCGACCAGGCCCGGACGGCGCTCGGGCAGGAGGACGAGCCGTGGTCCGCGCTGTCGCGCTTCCTGCGGACGTCGGTCGCCTCGGGCGCCGGGCGGCTGCTGCCACCGCAGGTGCTGCGGGTCGGAGTGTCCGACGACGGTGACGGCGGCGCCAGTGGTGCCGGCGGTGCCGTGGGCGGTGAGCCGCGGGTGCCGCAGCAGCGGATACAGCCGGGCTCCGGCGAGCTGCGACTGGTGTCCGACGGGTCCGCGCGGGCAGGTGCGTCGGTCGGCGGGCCGGTCGGCGGACCGATCGCGGGGACGGTTTCCGCAGAGGGTGACGACGGGGCGGCGGAGCTGCTGGACGTCGTGGGGCGGCTCGTGGAGCGGGCACGCTCGGCGGGTGAGCTGCGACCGGACGTGTCGGTGTCGGACGTACTGCTGGTGATAGCCACGGCGGCGCCCTCGCTGCCGGACGCGGCACAGCAGGCGGCGGCCTCGGCCCGGCTGCTGGACATCCTGCTGGAGGGACTGCGGTCGCGCCCGGCGTAGGACTGTGGTGCCGTCGGGTGGGCGGGACGTGCCGGGCTTTCGTACGCCCCGCGTCCCGCTCACGGCACCCCGCGTCCCGCTCACGGCGCCCCGCGTCCCGCTCACGGCGCCCCGCGTCTCGCTCACGACTCCCGTCGTCCCGCTCACGTCCGCCGGGGCGGGAGGCCCTTCTCCTGCCCCGCACGGCTGAGCGTCGGTATCGCGTCGCGGCGGGTCCCCACGGATGAGCGGTGATCGCCGGCCGGGGGCCTGGCCAAGGGCTCTGTGCGCTCCGGTCCGGTGGGCTGGGCAGGTGGGCGGGTCCGGCTGGGCCAGGTGGGCGGGTCCGGCTGGGCAGGTGGCGAGGGCCAGCGGTGAGGAGGCGGGTCAGACCCGCCTCGCGACCGCTCCCGCCCCCGCCCCGCCCAGCGCGCCGCGCTGCGGCGTGATGCCCGCCGGTACCGCGCGCTGGCGGGCCGGGGTGCCGGTCCAGCAGGTGCCTCGGCGGGCGAGGAGGCGGCGGAGCCACAGTTCGAGGGAGACGAGGTCGGCCAGCCCGTCCAGGGGCAGCGCCTCGCCCGCGGCCGCCGCGCGCACCGCCTTGCGCACGACCCGCGCCTCCACGAGCCCCGCCTGAGCGAGCAGCGGCGTGTCGAAGAGACCCAGCAGGGAGTCCGCGGCGACCCGCAGCCCCGTCCGCTCGGCGGAAGCCGCCACCACCTGTGTGGGCGCTCCCCAGCCGCTGGGCAGCTCGTTCACCCCCGCGCCCTCCAGCACCGTGCGCAGAATCGCCGCGCGCGCCCCCGGACGCACCCGCAGTGCCTCCGGCAGCGCACGGCAGGCGCGGACGACCTGGTTGTCGAGGAAAGGGGTGTGCAGCCGCTGGAAGCGGATCTCGGCGGCCTGTTCCAGCACCCGCACGTCCGCCGCCCGCCGCGCCAGCGCCGCACGCGCGCGGAAGTCACCGGGCCGCTGCCCCGGCCCGACCCCGGACCGCTGGGAGGACGTCTGCAGGCGAACCGATACTTCAGCCAGCGCCTCTCCGGTCAGCCACCGCGCCGCCGGCCCCGGCCCGGCCCAGGTCAGCACGGCGAGCGACGCCTCCATGGCGCCGTCGCCCGGCGTGTCGAAGCGTCGGCGCAGCAGCCGTTCGGAGAGCACCTCGAGCCCGGTGCGGTACGGCGTACGCGCCAGCCGCCGGGCCGCCGCGTACACGCGCGCGGGGACCAGCACCGACCCGTCGGCCTTGGCCAGCGCGGCGACCGGCCGCACGAGATGGCGGCGCTTGCGGTCCATCAGCAGGTCGGCCAGCCGCGCCGGATGGGCGTCCAGCACCTGCCGCGCCCCGTACCCGGTGAAGTGGTCCGCGCTGCCCGCGGCCAGCCGCGCCCGGTGCCGCGCCGACGCGATCAGGGACGAGCCCGGTTCGTCCGTCAGCGGCCCGTCCAGCGCGGCGTACGGCAGCATCTCCTCGCCGCCGGTGACCACCACGTGGTGCAGCCGCGGGTTGGCCGCGAGGGCCCCGGCCCGCTCCAGCTCGGCCTCCTGCCCGCCGACGGCGAGGTCGTTGAAGGTGACGGCCAGCAGCCGCTCCCCCGCCCCGGTGCCGTGCCCGAGCACGGTCCCCGGCATCCCCGGCAGCCCGGCGGCCAGCAGGGCCAGCGTTGCCGAGGCCGGTCCCCCGGACAGATCGGCGCCGATGCCCGGGACCGGCATCCCGCGCGCGGCACGCCGTTCGGCGGGCCCCATGCCGGGGACCGGGCCGGGGTCGATGCCGTCCCCGGGGACGTGCCGGGGCGCGGCGAGGCGCGTACGCACCGCTTCCACCAGGGCGTCCCGCACGCCGTCCACCGCACGGTCGGGGTCGGCCGAGGGCGCCGCGACCGCGAGTGAGGCCACCGGCTCGTACCCGGCGATCTCGCGCGCCCCGGCGCGCAGGATCAGCGCATGCCCCGGCGGAATGCGCTTCACGCCGTCGTACGGGGTGGAGTCGTCCAGCGCGGCCGGCACGTCGGGCGCGGCGAGCAGCGCGGCGAGGTGCCCGAAGTCGAGGTTGGCCTCGATGAGGTCGGCCAGGGGCAGCGCGGCCGTCGCGTACGCCGTGCCGCCCGCCCAGGGGGCGTGGAACACCGGGCGTACGCCCGCGAGGTCACCGCAGACGGTGATCCGCCGGCCCACCTGGACGACGGCCGTGTAGCTGCCGGGCCACGCCGTCAGGTGCCGGAGGGCTCCGCCGCGCGCGGCGAACAGTCCGACGCGCAGCTGCTCGTCGGTCGCGCCGCAGATGCCGAGGACGGCGATCCTGGTCTGCGGGTCGGCCGTGACGACGCGCACCTCGTCGGGGCGCCAGTCGCCGACCGCCCACAGGGGGTCGGGGTCGCCCCACAACAGCTGGGAGCCCACGGGCTGCACGGTCTCGCCGTCGTAGCCGGTGGCTCCCGCGGAGCCGCCCGCGCCGGCTATGCCCGCGGCTCCCACGGCGGTGCTGCTCCACCCCACCAACCACCGCATCGACGCCTCCACAGACTGTGGACAACCAGTGCACCGTACGAACTGGTTCCCCATGCTGCCATGAAGGGCGCGCCGCAGAGCATCGGCGGAGCCGCGAGTGCCCCCAGAAACGCGCCCCCGCGGAGACTCACGCGAGGACGCCGACTCCCTCTCCGGTTCCCCCCGGAGGGCGCGAAGACGACGTGAATGCGCCCCCGCAACGCGCTCTTTGGCTACCCAACGCGCCCTCAACTCCCGTGGTGAGGGCGGTGCCACCCCGGAATCACCCGGGTTGATTTTCAGCCAAATCGGCGCCACGTGAACGCGTTCGAACACGCTCCGTACAGGCTGTGCACCCCGACCGGCGGCGCGCGGTCCGGGAGGCGAGGCACGCCCCCCGGACCCGTCCGCCGCCCGCGGGGATGTAGGCGGCGGTGTCCCCCAGCCCACTGGATCCAGTACAGCGGGCCGACCCACGCACCGCCCATGGAACCGCTCCCGGCGTGGCCGGAGAAGAGCGCACGGCCGGGCGCACGGCCACACACCGGGAGCACGCGGCAACAGACCGTGCACGCACCGCACTTCAGTACGGACCACAATCCCGCCATCCGGAACAATGCCTCTTAACGCATGGGATCCGGCGAACTACGCTGGGTTTACGAATGCCGCGTGGTTATGCCAGCGCGGCAGCCGTCTGTGTCGAGGGGTGGCGCATGTCCAGGGAGCAACGCGGGCCGAACGAGAAGCTCGGCGCCGTTCTCGCCCTCGCGGGAATCAGCAACGCAGGACTCGCCCGGCGCGTCAACGACCTCGGCGCCCAACGCGGGTTGACTCTTCGCTACGACAAGACGTCGGTGGCACGCTGGGTGTCGAAGGGAATGGTGCCGCAGGGTGCGGCGCCGCACCTCATCGCCGCCGCCATCGGCCAGAAGCTCGGCCGCCCGGTGCCGCTCCACGAGATCGGCCTGGCGGACGCGGATCCCGCCCCCGAAGTGGGCCTCGCCTTCCCCCGGGACGTCGGCCAGGCCGTCAGATCGGCCACCGAGCTGTACCGTCTCGACCTCGCCGGCCGCCGGTCCGGCGCCGGCGGCATCTGGCAGTCGCTGGCCGGCTCGTTCGCAGTGAGCGCATACGCAACGCCCGCCTCGCGTTGGCTGATAACCCCGGCCGACAGCTCGGTGGCGCGTGACGCGAGCCCGGCCGAGGGCTCCGGCGCACCGCTCAAAGTCGGCCACAGCGATGTGCGCAAGCTGCGGGAGGCCGCCGAGGACGCCCGGCGCTGGGACTCCAAGTACGGCGGCGGCGACTGGCGTTCGTCGATGGTCCCCGAGTGCTTGCGCGTCGAGGCGGCCCCGCTGCTCCTCGGCTCCTACTCCGACGAGGTCGGCCGCGCCCTGTTCGGCGCCTCGGCCGAACTGACCCGCCTGGCCGGATGGATGGCCTTCGACACGGGCCAGCAGGAGGCGGCCCAGCGGTACTACATCCAGGCCCTGCGCCTGTCCCGCGCGGCGGCCGACGTGCCGCTGGGCGGCTACGTGCTCGCCTCCATGTCCCTCCAGGCGACCTACCGCGGCTTCGGCGACGAGGGCGTGGACCTCGCGCAGGCCGCGCTGGAACGCAACCGCGGCCTGGCCACGGCCCGCACCATGAGCTTCTTCCGCCTGGTCGAGGCCCGCGCCCACGCGCGCGCGAACGACGCGGCGGCGGCCGGCGCGGCCCTGAAGGCCGCCGAGAGCTGGCTGGAGCGCGCCCGCCCCGGCGACAGCGACCCGACGTGGCTGGGTTTCTACTCCTACGACCGGTTCGCCGCCGACGCGGCCGAGTGCTACCGCGACCTGAAGGCACCGCGCCAGGTCCGCCGCTTCACCGAGCAGGCCCTGTCGAAGCCGACGGAGGAGTTCGTACGCTCGCACGGCCTCCGGCTCGTCGTCTCGGCGGTGGCCGAGCTGGAGTCGGGCAATCTGGACGCGGCCTGCGAGCAGGGCGTGCGGGCGGTCGAGGTGGCCGGCCGCATCTCCTCCGCCCGCACCACCGAGTACGTCAAGGACCTCCTCCACCGCCTGGAGCCGTACGGCGACGAACCACGCGTGGTCGAGCTGCGCGAGCGCGCCCGGCCCCTGCTGATGACCACGGCCTGATCCGCCCCCGCCTCCCGGGTTTGAAGGCATTGTCAGTGGCGCAGTGCACTATCGAAGCCGGGAGGTGGGCCGGAGATGGAACGAGTGCGGAGCGGGGTCCCGCACGGCATCGCGCGCGGAATCGCGTACGACTGCGACGTGCTGGTGATCGGCGGCGGAATCGTCGGCCTGTCGACGGCGTACGCGATCACCCGCGCGGCGCCCGGCACCCGGGTGACGCTGCTGGAGAAGGAGCCGGGACCGGCCCGGCACCAGACGGGCCGCAACAGCGGCGTCATCCACAGCGGCGTCTACTACCGCCCGGGCTCGCTGAAGGCCCGCTACGCGGTCCGGGGCGCGGCCGAGATGGTCAAGTTCTGCTCCGAGTACGGCATCGCCCACGCCGTCACCGGCAAGCTGATCGTCGCCACCGACCGCGCCGAGCTGCCCCGGCTGCACGCCCTCGTCCAGCGCGGCCGGGAGAACGGCATACCGGTACGCGAGCTGGGCGCCGCCCAGATCCCGGAGTACGAGCCCGAGGTGCGCGGCCTCGCCGCCATCCACGTCGGCACGACCGGCATCTGCGACTACACCGCCGTGGCCCGGCAGCTGGCCCGGGCATCCGGCGCGGAGATCCGCTACGGCGCCGAGGTGCGGCACATCGACCGCCGTCCGGGCCTCGGAGTCGCCGCCCGCACCCGCTCCGGGGAGGTGCTCCGCGCCCGGGTCCTGGTCAACTGCGCCGGGCTGCACTGCGACGGGATCGCCCGCATGACGGGGGACGACCCCGGCATGCGGATCGTCCCCTTCCGGGGTGAGTACTACGAGCTGGCGCGCCCGGAGCTGGTGCGGGGACTGGTGTATCCGGTGCCGGACCCGGCGTTCCCGTTCCTCGGCGTGCACCTGACCCGCGGCATCGACGGGAGCGTCCACGTCGGGCCGAACGCGGTGCCCGCGCTGGCCCGGGAGGGGTACGGCTGGGGCGTGGTGCGCCCCCGCGAGCTGGGCGGGACGCTGACCTGGCCGGGGTCGTGGCGGATAGCCCGGCGGCACTGGAGGTACGGGGCGGGCGAGCTGCGGCGGTCGCTGTCCAAGGAGGCGTTCACCAGCGCCGTGCGCAGGCTGCTGCCCGCGGTGACGGAGGGGGACCTGGTGGCGGCGCCCGCGGGGGTGCGGGCGCAGGCGGTGCTGGCGGACGGGACGCTGGTCGACGACTTCCTGATCCGCGAGGGCGCCCACGCCGTGCACGTCCTGAACGCGCCCTCGCCCGCGGCGACGGCGTCGCTGCCGATCGGGCGGGAGGTGGGGCGGAGGGCGCTGGCGATGCTGGCGGCGGTGCGGTGATCCGGGGTCTGCCGCGTCGCCCGGCGCGGGGCGGGCCGCTCGAGCGGGGGGCAGTCTCCACCACCCTCGTGTCGCCTCTGGGGTACCTCCCGTGCCGCCACCGTGCCGCCCCTGGGTCACCTCCGTGCCGCCCCTGAAGCACCTCCCGGGCCGTTCAGGTCCTGGAGGCGCCACGACTGCCCGCGGTGACGCGCACCGGTGGCCGTAAAATTGAGGCACTGTGTCTGACTTCCACCGTGCCCCCGAAGCCGCCCCCCAGCCCGCCGCACCGCATACCGGCGTCTCCGTCCGGCACACCCGTACCAAGGGTGAGCCCCGGTTTCCCGACGGGCCGAAGGCCGATCCCGCCGGTTCGCACTTCGAGCGGCGGATTCGGAGTTTCCAGCCCCGCCGGAGCCGGGTGACCGCCGGGCAGGCGGACGCGCTGCAGCGGCTGTGGCCCGTGTGGGGGCTGGACATCGACGGGCAGCGGGTCATCGACCTCGGCGAGCTGTTCGGGAACTCCCGCCCCGTCGTCCTGGAGATCGGCTTCGGCATGGGCGAGGCCACCGCCCAGATGGCCGCCGCCGACCAGGACACCAACATCCTCGCCGTGGACGTCCACACCCCCGGCCAGGGCAACCTGCTCGGTCTCGCGGAACGGGACGGACTGTCCAACGTCCGGGTGGCCAACGGCGACGCGATCATCCTCCTGCGCGAGATGCTCGCCCCCGACTCCCTCGCCGGGCTGCGCGTCTACTTCCCCGACCCCTGGCCCAAGAAGCGGCACCACAAGCGCCGCCTGATCCAGCCGGAGTTCCTGACCCTGGCCGCGACCCGGCTCGCGCCGGGCGCCTTCGTGCACTGCGCCACCGACTGGGAGCCGTACGCGGAGCAGATGCTCGAGGTCCTCACCGCGCATCCCGACTTCGAGAACACCGTGCCGGGCGGCGGATTCGCGCCGCGCCCCGCCCACCGCCCGCTGACCCGTTTCGAGGGCCAGGGACTGGACAAGGGTCATGTGGTGAACGACTTGCTCTTCCACCGCGTACCGCACAAGGAGCAGCCCTCCACCGGTTAGGGTCCATGCCGTGGCCACCAGTCCCCCGTACCCGACGCGTCCGCACATGCAACCGCACTGGTGGCAGCGCGCCTGGGTCCGGCACGGCGCACTGGTGGCACTGCTCGCGCTGGCCGGCCTGGTGATCCTGGCCCTGGTGCGCGAACAGACCGGTACGCGGGGGTTCCTGGTGGGGCTGGGCCTCGCGGTACTGCCGGTGCCGCTGCTCGTGGCCGCGTTCCGCTGGCTGGACCGGGTCGATCCCGGACCCTGGCGGAACCTGCTGTTCTGCTTCGCCTGGGGTGCCTGCGCGGCGGCGCTGATAGCGATCGTCGCGAACAGCTTCGCGACGAGGTGGATAGCGACGGCCACCGCCGACCCGGCCGGCGCGGACACCCTGGGCGCCACGGTCATAGCCCCGGTCGTCGAGGAGTCCGCCAAGGCCGCCGCCGTCCTCCTGGTCTTCCTCTTCCGCAGGCGCCACTTCACCGGCATCGTCGACGGCGTGGTCGTCGCCGGTGTCACCGCCACCGGCTTCGCCTTCACCGAGAACATCCTCTACCTGGGCACCGCCTTCGGCACCGACCAGCTCACCGGCGACAGCGGCTTGACGTCCGTCACCGCGGCGACCTTCTTCGTCCGCATCGTGATGTCGCCGTTCGCCCACCCGCTCTTCACCGTGCTCACCGGTATCGGCTTCGGCATCGCCGCGCTCCGGGCGGGCCGTCACCGCCTGCGCCGGGCCCTGCTCCCCCTGTGCGGCCTGCTGCTCGCGATGGGCATGCACGCGCTGTGGAACGGCTCGGCCTCGTTCGGCGAGTACGGCTTCCTCTCCGTGTACGCGGCTGTCATGGTGCCCTCGTTCGGTCTGCTGACCTGGCTGGTGATCTGGACCCGGCAGCGCGAACTGGGCACCGTACGGACCGAACTGCCCGTGTACGTCATGGCCGGGTGGCTGGCACCGGCCGAACCGTACGCGCTCGGCTCGATGCGCGCCCGCCGCATCGCCCGGCAGCACGCACACCGGCACGGCGGGAAGGAGGCGGCGCGGGCGGTGGCACGGTACGAGGCGTACGCGACCTCGCTGGCGTTCCTCCGGCAGCGGGGGCGCCGGGGCACGGCGGGCGCCGACTTCACCCTGCGGGAGCGGGAACTGCTCGACGCCCTGTGGCACCGGCGCGACGTGGCCCGACCGGCGCTGGACTACGCGGCGCGGGCCACCGCGCCACCCGTGCCGGTGGCGGTACCGGCCTGGCCGTACGCGTACGGGCCGTACGGCCCCGGCCGTCCCGCGGCGGCCCCGGCACCGTACCCCGCACCGGCCGCATACTCCCCGAGCAACCCCTACGCCCCTTCCAGCCCGCACCACCCGTACGCCCCGCCCGACCCCTACCGGCCGTAAGCCCGCAGCCGCCCGTCGCACGGCGCCCGGCCCGCGGACGCCCGGCCATCGGACGCCCCGCCCGCAGACTTACGGCCCACAGCTCCCGGTGCTTACGGCCCACAGCGCCCGGTCCGCCGGCGCGACCGGCCCTCAGGCCGACGCCTCCGTGAGCTTCCCGGCCTCGTCCTCCGTCAGGCTCAGCTCCGCCACCCCCAGCAGCGCCGGCAGCTGCTCCACCGTGCGCGCGGACGCGATCGGCGCGGCCACCGTCGGCTGTGCGGCCAGCCAGGCCAGGGCGACCGTGGCGACGGGAGCGTCGTGGGCCTCGGCGATCTCGTCGAGGGCGGCGAGGACCCGCCGGCCGCGCTCGGTCTCCAGGTGCTTCGCGGCGCCGCCCGCCCGAGGACTGTCGACGTCCGCACCGGGCCGGTACTTGCCCGTGAGGAAGCCGGACGCGAGGGCGTAGTACGGCACGGCGGCCAGCCCGGCCCGCTCGGCGAGGTCGCGCGGCTCGCCCTCGTACGTGTCGCGCGAGACCAGGTTGTAGTGGGGCTGGAGGGCCACGTAGCGGGCGAGGCCCTCGCGGTCGGAGAAGGCCAGGGACTCCGCGAGCCGCTCCGCGGAGATGTTGGAGGCGGCGATGTGCCGGACCTTGCCCGCCCTCACCAGCTCGTCGAGCGCGCCGATGATCTCCTCCACCGGCACCTCGGGCTTGTCGAAGTGGGTGTAGTAGAGGTCGATGTGGTCGGTGCGCAGGCGGCGCAGCGAGGCGTCGGCGGCGGCCTTGATGTTCGCGGCGGTCAGTCCCGGGTACTCGGGGTGCTGGCTGACCTTGGTGGCGAGGACGACGTCGCCGCGGTTGCCGCGGGAGGCGAGCCACTCGCCGATGAGGGTCTCGGACTCTCCGCCGGTGTTGCCGTCGACCCACGCCGAGTAGGAGTCGGCGGTGTCGAGGAAGTTGCCGCCGGCCGCGGTGTAGGCGTCGAGGACGGCGAAGGAGCGGTCCCGGTCGGCGGTCCAGCCGAAGACGTTGCCGCCGAGGGCGAGGGGGAAGACCTCCAGGTCGGAGGAGCCGAGCTTGCGCAGAGAAGTCATGTCCTGCGTCAACGAACACACCGGACGATGTGATTCCGGCCGTGGCGCAAAGAACCCGCAAACCGGCAGCCCTGACGTCGGGGGGTTGCCGTCAGGACCGCCGGGGATCAGCGGGGAGCGGATGGGTCAGCGTGGGTACTCAGGGGTTGAGGCCCTTGTTCTGCAGCCACGCCATCGGGTCGATACCGCCGCCGTCGGCCGTGTGGACCTCCATGTGGAGGTGGGCGCCGGTGACGTTGCCGGTGGCGCCGACGCGGCCGATGATGTCGCCGGTGGCGACCTTCTGGCCGACGCTGACGCTGATGGAGGACTGGTGGGCGTACCAGATCTCGGTTCCGTCATCGAGGGTCAGCACGGTCTTGTAGCCGTACGACCCGTCGTATCCGGCCGACGTGATGGTGCCGCTGTGGACCGCCTTGAGCAGCGTGCCCGTGGGGGCGGCGAAGTCCAGGCCGGTGTGGTAGCCGGAGGACCAGTAGGCGCCGGCCTGACCGAAGCTCGAGGAGATCGTGTAGGACGAGGTCGGCAGGGTGTACTGCTTGGCCAGCTTCGCGAGCCGTTCGGCCTCGGCCTTCTTCTCGGCCGCCTCCTGCGCCTTCTTCTTGGCGGCGGCGGCCTTGGCCTGGGCCTCCTTCTCCGCCTCGGCGGCGGCTTCCGCGGCCTTCTTCTCGGCTGCGGCGACGGCTTCGGCGGCGGCCTTGCTCTCCACCTGGGCCTGCTGCTGCTCGGCCTGCGCCATGATCCGGGCCCGCAGCGTCTCACCGGCGCCGGCGGTGTCCTCGGTGCCGGTGGCGGTGGCGGCCGCCACGCCGATGCCGCTGAGCGGGGTGGCGGAACCCTCGGGCTCCGGCTCCTCGTCGTCGGAGATGAGCGAGCCGACGTTCGGCAGGTCCGGCATGGAGATCGACACCGGCGGCTTGCCGGTCTGCGCGCTGGCCATGCCACCCGCGCCGACGGCCGCTATGACACCGACGCCGAGGACGGTGGAGCTGCGGGCGAGTCCGCCGCGCTGCTTGGCGACGCGGTGCCGGCCGCGTACCGGTCGGATGGATTCCGCGGTGGGATTCCATTCCTCCCAGGGGCCCTCTTCGGTGCGGTAGCCGTCGTAGCCGAAGGTGTCCGCGTCGTGCTGGTTCGGCACGAACGGGGCCTCGGGGGCAGGCCGGTTGGACGCCACGTGGGCGTGCTCCTTTCCTTCCTTCTCGCCTACCGGGTTAGCTGACGGGTTCGGAGCAGGAAGGTCTCCTACGCGCGTATATCCGCCGTGTCTCCACGGCGCCTTACGCCCGATTCACCCCAATGTGGTGGTTCCCCGGTTCCCTTGCGGGATTCGGCGCGTGCGCACGGAGCCGCCTTCTGTGACGGCTGGGACGACCGCGCTGCGTTATCGAACGTTAATAGACGCGAGGCTCGGATTCCAAGCCGTTCCTCTAGATCATTAACGAATCCGGCCGGGACGTACGCCTCATGGGCGGTCAAAGCGGGGCGAGTTGACCCCGTCTCAGTATTCCCCCTCGCGTCACAACTTTCTGATGGTGTGTCAGTTGTTATGCGGAGGGCGGTCGGTCCGTCACGTGCCGTGACATCGGTCAGGGCCGTCGTACGGCGAGCAGTGCCATGTCGTCGGCCATGCCGCCCCCGGAGTGCCGGCGCACGTCGTCGGCGAGGGTGCCGAGCAGTTCCGACGGATGCCGGAAGACGCGGCCGGCCAGCCGCGCCTGCGGGTCGTAGAACTCGCCCTGGGCGTCCCGGGCTTCCGAGACTCCGTCGGTGTACAGCAGCAGTGTGGCCCCACCGGGGAAGTCGGCCTCCTCCGCACGGTCGGGCCACACGCCGAGCTCTCCCATGCCGAGCGGCAGCGCCGATTCCCGGGCGGGCAGTGGGCGCAGGGTGCCGTCGGCGTACAGCAGCAGGGGCGGCGGGTGGCCGCGGTTGACGATGCGGACGACCCCGTCGCCGTGCGGGAGTTCGGCGAGCACGGCGGTGGTGAAGCCCTCGAAGGCGTCCAGTCCGTCCCGGCGGGAGCCCTCGCGGGCCAGCGCCCGCTCCAGCCGCTGCGCCACCGCCTCCAGCGTCGCCTCCTGTTCGGCGGCCTCCCGGAAGGCGCCGATCACGACGGCGACGGCGCCCACGGCGCCCATGCCCTTGCCGCGCACGTCCCCGACGATGAGCCGGATGCCGCGCGCGCTGTCCTGTACGGCGTAGAGGTCGCCGCCGATGAAGGCGTCGGCCTGCGCGGCCTCGTAGCAGGCGGCGATCTCGAAGCCGCCGATCCGCTCGGCGGGCTCGGGCAGCACGGCGCGCTGGGCGGCCTCGGCGATCTCGCGCACGGAGACGAGGCGCTCGCCGGTGCGGCGGACGAAGCCGTTCACGAGGACGGCGAGCACGGCGACCGTCGCGATGGTGATCAGTTCGGTGAGGGAGTCGACGTAGTGGATGACGCCCTTGCTCAGTTGCAGCCCGACGACGGCGGCGACGACGGCGGCACCGGTGAGCGCCGTGCCGCGCCGCGAGTAGATCGGGGCGGCGACCAGGGGCGCGGCCGTGTAGAGGGGGCCTGCGGTGAAGTACCTCGGGGTGAAGAGGTCGTACAGGATGGCGACGACGATCAGCAGTACGGGCAGCAGGCGTACGAAGGCCCGCCCGTACGAGGTCCGCCACGCCCGCGGCCGGCCCGGGTCCGGCCGGGGTGGCTCCGGGCCGTCACCGACGCCGGGGTCGGGCACGGGGTCGCCGGGGAGTCGGCCGCCGGCTCTGGCGTACGTCCCTTCGTCGTCCACGTCACCTGGCCGCACCACTGGTCTCCCGCCACCCCGCACGTCTGCGCCGCTTGCCGTCCCTCCGTCCAGGTTTCCCGGAGCGGGGGTGGGGGGCGAGCCGTGCGGGCCGACCGGGTGACTGGTGACTGGTGACTGGTGACTGGGCGATGCGCCGGGGGGGCAGAACGCACCGAAGGCCGGAATCCCTGAGGATTCCGGCCTTCGGTCTTCAGTAGCGGGGACAGGATTTGAACCTGCGACCTCTGGGTTATGAGCCCAGCGAGCTACCGAGCTGCTCCACCCCGCGCCGTTGTGTCTCTACTGTACGTCATCCCGGGGGCGGAATGCACATCCGTACCTCCGCACCCCTTCCAGCGGCGCTCCGCTACCCCTCCAGATGGCGGTTCGGCGCCTTCGCCCGCTGCTCGTACTCCGGCAGTACGACGACGGCGGCGCCCCCGGCCGCGAGCACTCCGCTGCCGTCGGCCCCCGGTACGAAGGTGTCGGGTTCCCGCCAGGCCGTGACCACGCGGGGCACCCCGGCGTCGAGGATGAGCCGGGCGCAGGGCGCGGGCCGGGAGGCGCGGCGGGCGCACGGTTCCAGGCTGCTGTACACGGTGGCGGTCGCGAGCCGCGGGTCGGCGGGGTCGGCCTTCGCGAGCGCGGCCTCCTCGGCGTGCACGACGGGATCGCCGCCCTCCCGCGAGTGCCCGCGCGCCAGCTCCGTCCCGTCGGCGGCGACCACGACCACCCCGACGCTGAACGCCGTCCCCGACGGCGGGCACAGCTCGGCCAGCTCGCAGGCGAGCGCCAGCCAGTGCCGGTCGGAGGCGGTCACGCGGTCGCCGGTGCCGGGCGCGGTGGGCAGGTACCGCGTCAGCACCACGTCCTCGATGCGCCGCGTCTCCACCAGCCTGAGCCGCCCGCCCTGGTAGGCGCCGGGCCCGAACAGGCGGGGGGCGTCCGGGTTCCCGACGATCAGCGGGGCGAGGGCGAGCTGCAGTTCGTCGGCGAGTTCCTGCTGGAGCAACTGGCTGTGGACCTTCCCGCCGCCCTCGACCATGAGCCGCCGCACACCCCGCCGGTCGTGCAGGTACTCCAGCGCCGCCCGCCAGCCGAGCTCGGGCCCGAGCGGCACGACGTCGGCGGCGAGCCCCGCCGCGCGGGCCCGCCGGGCGCCGTCGTCCGTGGTCAGGAGCACCTTCTCCCCGCCGGTGTGCCAGAACGACGCCGCCGGGTCCAGGTCCCCGGTGGCGCTGACCGTCACCTTGAGCGGGTACTCCGCCCTCCCCGCCGCGACCCGGGCGGCCCGCCGCTCGGCCGAGTTGACCAGCAGCCGCGGATTGTCCGCCCGGATCGTGCCGGCCCCGACGAGGACCGCGTCGACGGACGCCCGCACCTCGTCGACCCGGTCGAAGTCGGCCGGGGAGGAGAGCAGGAGCCGGTCGGGGCCGGTGTCGTCCAGGTAGCCGTCGAGGGAGACGGCGGCGGAGAGGAGGACGTAGGGGAAGGGCATCAGGCGCTCCGGGTGCGGTCGGGATCGTTCTCCGGCGGGCTGGGGTGTGGGATCTCCGGCTTGCTGGACGGGCCCATCTCCACATCCGTGAAGCGCAGCAGCAGGCTCTTGACCGCTCACTCCGCCGCGAAGCCGTAGAGGTGGTCGGCTGTCGGCAGGCGGCTGTCGCGGTGGACGTAGTCGGCGTCCTCGAAGTGACGCTTCGCCGCCTTGGCGAACTGATCCTCTTGTAACGTCTCCGGCACATTCGGATCTTATCCATGGACAGCCCCTGACTTCCCGAATCGGCTGTCACTGAACTCGGCTCGTGCTGCGGTTCGTTCGCTGCCGTGTCGGGTCGACTCCTCATGCGCGTGGGATCGGGGCAGGACCGTACTCACAGCTCAGGGACAGGGACTTCCTTGTCCCCGTACCGTAGATCCGCTGCGCGCCGGTCACCGGAGCGGGCTGATTGCCCGCCCGGCGTCCCCTTTCCCTCAAAGGAACGAGAAGCGCCGCAGGCCTGGCCGGTGGCCGGATTCCGTCTGAGTACGAGTGCTCAGACGGAATGGTGGCCGATACGGATGATGCGACTGTGACAGGCAGCTACCGTCCGTATCGATCACCGCAGTGCGGTCATACGTTCCGACCTGCGTGGCGGCGTAGGACAGGGGAGGGGCCACGCATGGCGTGGGACGAATGGGAGCAGCTCAAGGCCGCGGCAGCGGAGCGGCAGGGTACGCACATGCAGCTGAACCAGTTACCGGCAGAGCGTTCTGGCGGCAAGGCCGACCTCATCTCCAACAGGTCGGCCTGGACACAGGCCGGTACGGACATCGGCTCGCTGCGTGAAAACATCAGCAAGGCGACGGCGAAGCTCAAGGACGGCCAGACGGGTCTCGGCAGCGACACCGGCTGCCTGACCGCTGCGGCCCAGAAAGATGTCCACGAGTCCTGGACGACCTACGTGGAACGCGTCAGCGGACACTGCGGAAAGCTCTCCGGCCTCCTGGTGAAGGCGGGCACCGACCACGTGGCGACGGACGAGTCGATCGAAGCCGAAATCGTTGAACTGGAGCTGTCCTACGCGGATACGCCGGCTGTCGGCGGTCAGGGCCAGCGGCGGTAACGGCACATCATGGATCTCGCGACGCTCAAGGCTCTCAAGCCCACCGAGTACTCCGAAGCGGCCGGCGGTTACCGCAGCACCTCTGACATGGCCAGCGCGGCCAAGGACGCCATCGACAACCGGATCCAGGTGGCGATGAGGACCCAGCTAGAGGGCGAGGCAGCCACCGCGGCAGGCAAGCAGCTGGGGGAACTGAGCCAGAACTTCCACTACATCCAGGTGCAGTGCGGCCTCGTGAGCACCGCGCTCGACGCGTTCTCGTACGAGACGGAAGCGGCCAAACGGAAGCTCGACGCGGCCCTCGACGGCGCCAAGGCGGCCGGACTCACCGTGAACGCCGACGGCTCGGTCTCCTACCCGCCGGGAGGCGACAAAGGCGGGGACGGCAAAACCCCGGCGGGCGGCACGGTGAGCGGCCTGACGGACGGCACAGCCTCCGCCGTCGGCCGACAGGCGGCCAACTTGGACCCGAACCCCAATCACCGCCTCGCTCAGGACTGTGCCGACCTCATCGCCACCGCCCTCAAGGAGGCGACGGAAGCCGACGAGAAATGGGCACCGAAACTGCGGGCGCTGAAGGCGGACGACGACCTCACCGTCTCCGGCGCGGACTGGATCGACGTGAAGGAAGACACCGCTGGTGTCCTCAAGGGAGCAGGCGACTACCTGGACTCGTTCAGGGAGCCACCCAAGCAGGGGACGCCCGAGGAGAATGCCAAGTGGTGGCACGGCCTTACCGAAGAGCAGCAAGCTGCCTACATCTCTGTGCATCCCGACTCAATCGGCTGGATGGATGGGCTTCCTGCCACTGTGCGCGACGAGGCGAATCGGACCGTACTTGCCGAGGCTCGTGGTGTCGCGCAGACCGACCTGGATTCCTGGATGGCGAAGGAACCCAAACCGGCCTACGTCGAGCGCGAGATCATCAACGCCCAGACCGGTGAGCGATGGACGGCAAAGGTTCCCACCGAGGAATGGCGTGAGTGGGAGAAGAAGCGCAAGGAACTGCAGGACCCCCTCGACGGCATGGATGCGATCCAGAGCCGTTTCGACACCTACGTGGACGAGAGCACCCGCCCCTATCTGCTGGGCTTCGACGACAAGAACAACGGCCGCGTCATCGTCTCCGTCGGCAACCCCGACACCGCGGACAACGTCGTGACGTACGTTCCCGGGACTGGCTCCAAGCTGAGCAGCATCGACGGCGACATCAACCGCGCAGAAGTGCTCCAGGACCGAGCGAGCTCGACCGATCTCGCCCACAGCACAGCATCCATCATGTGGCTCGGTTACGACGCGCCGCAGGGCCTCCTCAGTGATGCGACCGACTCCAAGTACGCCGACAACGCCCGCGAACCGTTGAGTAACTTCCTGACCGGCATCGACACCGTTCACAACGGCAGCGTGAACTCAACTGTTCTTGGCCACAGTTACGGCACCCTGGTAGCCGGGGAGACCATGCGGGACCACCCCGACCTGCCTGTGGACAATGCGATCCTGGTGGGCAGCCCCGGGGTGGGTGTCGACCACGCCAAAGAACTCAACATCGGAGCTGACCGCGTTTTCGCGGCCACCGCCCAGAACGACCTGGTGAACCTGGCCCCGCCACCAGCCGGCACTCTGGCGCCGCTGAATCCGAACGCGTACATGCGACTCTTCGATGACCACTCGATCATGTACGGGAACGACCCGATATCCGATGAGTTCGGCGGACGAGTATTTCCAGTGGCTGAGGGGATGCTGCCGGGCTCGGACGGTTTAATGCCCGCTCACTCTCAGTATTGGGAGGGAAACTCACTGAATCACATGGCGAGAATCGTGACTGGAGGAGCTCCGTGAGACAGTCCCAGACGAAGTTTGTCATCGCTGCACTGATCATGGCGATCGGGACGACAGCATGCGGATCGGGACAGACCGGAAACACGAGCAGCAGGACACCATCGAAACAGGTCGCATTGGACGAGCAGCAGGCAACCCAGCGCGCGGAAGAAGTCATCCACCAAGCCGTGGATATCATGTCGCCCCAGCCGACGCTCAAGCGGACCGGATTGCGGCCAGTCGGTCCCTGTCTGGCCGACGACCACACCCCCGGCGAGCGCGTGCAAGTCCGCATCACGTACCAGCTGACCGATGTGCCGGATGACGCAGCGAAGAAGCTGGTGCGCCAGGCTCGAGACGCCTGGGTGGAGCGCGGATACAAGTTCCAGGGTTCGGATGCCGACTGGTCCGACCCTTTCCCGTCCGTCAGCATGCGCACGGTGCCCGACGACTTCTGGATGACCGCCCTCACTGGGGTCGTGGACCGGGCGGAGGGGGAAGGATTGGCGTCCATCAGTGTGACCTCACCGTGCTTCGCCGACGACAGCACCGCCTCTGCCGACTCTGCCTCCTTCCGGACCATCACCGACGAACAGGCAGAGCGCCGTGTGCTGGAGCACTCCAGCCGCCTCTACGACGCGCTTCGAGTACCCCACGCCTCAGCCCGGGACGGCGAGGGTATCGGCACTTACCAAGACGGCAGGGACACGTACTCGCATCACTCCTGGTCGACGCGACCGCTCACGACAGAGGAGACCGCCCTGGCGATGGCACGTGCCCGGGACTTCTTCGAGACCGCAGGATGGACCATGCGCGTCTCATCAGGGGCTGCGGGCCTATCGATTGCCGCCCGTAATCCCAGGGACGGGAGCATCGTCCAAGTGTCCCCGTCCACCAACGGCGTTGTACGCATTGCGGTGACGGCCGGTGCGGTACCCGAGACCGCGGTCTAGCTCAGGGCCGCGGCGGCCGAACGGCACGGTGCGCGCCATAGGGTTGAACTGGAATGGGCGACTCTTGAATAAGGCGTACGCGGCGATTGCCCTGATGACTTCGACAGCTATCCTCGCGGGAGGGTGCTCACAGGTGAGCGATGAGAAGAAGGCCGATATCCGCAACGAGCAAGCCGTCAAGGAAAACGTCGAGCACGCATCTAGCGAGATCCTCGACATCATAGGGGCGAACGGCAAGGTGACTAATTCAGGCGCCCTTCCCACTCCATGCTCGGACTACGCCCCCGAAGAGAACGTACATCGGATGCGCCACCCGTGGAGCATTTACGACGTCCGGGACGAAAAACTCAGGGAGGCTATGGGAAGTCTGCGAAAGGCACTGCCCTCGAAGGGGTGGGAGATCGTCAAGGACGGTCCCGACAGCAGTCAGGCCCAGCTTCCCCAGATCGTCGCCGACTCACCCGACGGACATATGTCCACCGACATCCGGTTGTGGATCGAAGCGCCCGGGAGCTCGTCCATGATCGAAGTCACTGTCGTTTCCGATTGCTTCCGCAGCGGTCCCAGTGCGACGGCCAAGGAGGATTGACGGCATCAGCGCCCGCCGGACGGCGTCGGCTTCTCCATCGACGCGGCACCCGTCTTCAGGACCTTCAGGAACAGCCCCTTCACCCGCACCCACTCGCTCACCTGGTCCACGATGTCCACCGTCCGGCCGTCCAGCGCCGGTGACGCCTCCGGATCCTCCATGGGTACCAGCAGCCACAGTCCGTGCGGGGCGTCCGCCGGGCGGCGGGCGGCCCCCTGGAGTGCCACCAGCAGCTCCCTGCCGCCGGCCGCCCAGTAACGGGCGGTGAGCGCGGCCTCGTGGGCGAAGAGCACCGTGCGCGGACCCGTCTGTTCCGCGAGGGCGACCGCCCGCTCGGCGACCCGCTCGGTCGCGGCCCGCGCGTAGGAGGCCAGGCCCGCGCCGAGCGTGCCCGAGGTGGCGAACGCGGCGTCCGCGCGCAGCAGTGCCTGCCACTCGACACCGTTCTCCGCGGCCAGCTCCCGCAACGCCGTGAGGAACAGGTCGTCCAGTGAGACCGGCACGATGTCGGAGCGCTCCGCCAGCCGCTCCGCGACACCCGGGAGTTCGGAAGCCTTGACGGTGAGCGCCAGGAACCCGCCGCGTCGGCGTGCGGCCTGCAGCCTGGCCGACCCTTATGGATCAAAGCGCCGCGGCTGAACTCCTGAACGAAGTCTGAGCCGGAGCCCTTCACCCAAATGCCGGCCTGGGCCGATGACCACCGAACCAAGGAACGCGCTCATGCCGAATCATGACAACTCGTCCCGGACAGTGACCGTCCCCACGTGCGACCACGGGCCCGTCACCGTCTGGGAGCCCGACTGGTGTACCGGAAGCGAAACAGAGCATCAGCCCGGCGGCTACCGCGTCGACATCACGCACGCGAGCCCTGACTACGAATTCACAGTTTCAACGAGCCGTGGCACGCCGGTGGTTCTGCGTGCGTGCTTCGAACAGCGCCCTTTCACCGAGCGCCCACCCGGTCACGTCCCCTTCATGAACGTCGAGATGGATGGCGACTGGCATCCGCACAGTTCCGACGATTTGCGCCGCCTCTCGGAGTCCCTCACGGCACACGCGGATCGGCTCCGGGAACTTGCCGACCGCCTCGACGGTCTCACCAACGCCTTCGATGCCACAAAGGGGACCACGCCTGCGGCGGCGAACCCTGAGAAGGGACGCGATGGCTGAACAAGCCACGCAGTCTGTTGGCACACCCGCTCACGCAGACGGACCCCACACATGACGTGGCCCCGGCCAGGAGGACTGGTCGGGGCCACGAAACCGCTGGTCAGAGCCACGGAACGGCCCTGGCCTCGGTAGGCCCTGTGGGACTCGAACCCACAACCAATGGATTAAAAGTCCACTGCTCTGCCAATTGAGCTAAGGGCCCGGGGCGTGTTGCGTGATGTTGCCATACCGAGCATAGCCCGACGCGGGCGGGACGCCGATCGGGTATCGGGGTCCCGGCCGTGTCGGGCAGGCGCCGAGGGCGGCGTGGCTACGGGTCCACCGGCTCGGGGGCGCTCGCGCGGGCCGTCGCGCGGGCCCGGGTGCGTTCGTGGTCGGGGTCGAGGAACCAGTGGCGGGCCGAGACCAGCCACCAGGTCGCGGCGAAGCCGAGGACGACCAGGACGGCGATGGGGGCGTAGTTGAAGGTCCCCCAGGTGACCGGGGATACCTGGGGCAGCATGAACAGGACCGTGATGACGCCGACCCACGTCACTGCCACCACGCCCACCGCCTGCGACCAGCGCCCCAGGTGCCACGGCCCGCGTTCGAAGGCGGCGCCCTTGCGGACGCGCAGCAGGGTCGGGATGACGTACGCGATGTAGAGGCCGATGACCGCGATGGAGGTGACGGCCGCGTACGCCGTTTCGTTGATCAGGTACGGCAGTCCGAGGACCAGCGCGGCCAGTGCCGCCAGCCAGACCGCCGCGACCGGCGTGCGGGTGCGCGGGTTCACCGTGTGCCAGATGTGGGAGTAGGGCAGCGCGCCGTCGCGCGAGAAGGCGTAGATCATGCGGCTGTTGGCCGTGACCGACGCCATTCCGCAGAACAACTGCGCCCCGATGACGACGAGGAGGAGCAGTTTGCCCGTGGTCGCGCCGAGCGCGTCGAGCAGGATCTGCGCGGGCGGCGCGCCGGTCGGGGACGTGAGGGCGCCTTCGTAGGACTGGATGGCGAAGGTGAAGCCGAGGAGGAGGACGAAGCCGGCGATCCAGGAGGTCCAGATGGAGCGGACGATGCCCTTGGGGCCGGCCGTGGACGCGTCGTGCGTCTCCTCGGTCATGTGGGCGGAGGCGTCGTAGCCGGTGAACGTGTACTGGGCCATCAGCAGGCCGATCAGGACGACGTAGACGCCGCTGCCCCAGCCGGTGTTGTTGACGAACTCGCCGAAGACGAAGGACGCCGACTGGTGCTGGTCGGGCGCGAAGGTCAGCGCGCCGACGATGACCGCCACGCCGAGGACGTGCCACCAGACGCTGATGCTGTTCAGGAGGCCGACGATGCGGACGCCGAAGGTGTTGAGCAGGCCGTGGAGGACGAGGATGGCCGCGAAGAGGAGGATCGTGCGGCCCGGCGTCACCTCGAAGCCGAACTGGAGGTTCAGGTAGGCGCCCAGGAAGGACGCGGCGCCGAAGTCGATGCCGGCGGTCACCGCGACCTGGCCCAGCACGTTGAACCAGCCCGTGAACCACGCCCAGGCGGCCGCCGTACGGGGCGGCGCGAGGCGGTGCGCCCAGAAGTACAGGCCGGCCGACGTCGGGTACGCCGAGCAGATCTCCGCCATCGCCAGGCCGACGAAGAGGGTCATCAGGCCTACGGCGACCCAGCCCCAGGTGATGACGGCGGGGCCGCCCGTGTTCATGCCGAACAGGTAGAGGGTCAGGCAGCCGGAGAGGACCGAGATGATGGTGAAGGAGACCGCGTAGTTGGAGAACGCCGACATGCGGCGGGCCAGAACCTGGGTGTAGCCGAGCTGGGCCAGCCGTTCCTCGTCCGACAGCCCACTTGCCTTGGCGTCATCTGTCATGCCCCCAGCAATTCCCCTACGGGGGACGTGACATGCGTCACTCCGTGGCCGGAAAGTGGTCCGGGGGCCGGGGGTCCGGGTGACAAAGCGCCGTGGCCTCCACCCGGTGGGGTGGAGGCCACGGCGCGTTCAGACGTTCAGACGTTCAGTCGTCCTGTCTTTCAGGCGTCAGCCGTTGCGCTTCCAGCGCGGCTTGTCGTCACGGCGGCCGAAGGAGGAACCGCGGTGGTCGTCCCGACGGCCGTACGGGCGGTCGTGGCCGCCGGAGCGGAAGCCGGGGCGGTCGCCCTGGCGGTCGCGGTTGAACGGACGGTCGCTGCCGGGGCGGTCGCCCTGGCGGTCACGGTTGAACGGACGGTCGCTGCCCCGGTGTCCACCTCGGTCGCCACCGCGGTCGTCACGGCGCTCGAACGAACGGCCACCACGGTCGCCGCCACGGTCGTCACGGCGCTCGAACGAACGGCCACCACGGTCGCCGCCACGGTCATCACGACGGTCGAAGGAACGGCCACCACGGTCGCCACCGCGGTCATCACGGCGCTCGAAGGAACGGCCACCACGGTCGCCACCGCGGTCGTCACGACGCTCGAACGAACGCCCGCCACGGTCACCGCCACGGTCGTCCCGGCGGAAGCCGCCACGGTCGCCACCCCGGTCGTCCCGGCGGTCGAAGGAACGGCCACCACGGTCGCCACCGCGGTCATCGCGACGGAAGCCACCACGGTCACCGCCACGGTCGTCCCGGCGGAAGCCGCCACGGTCGCCACCCCGGTCGTCCCGGCGGTCGTCACGGCGCTCGAAGGAACGGCCACCACGGTCGCCGCGGTCACCACGGTCGTAGGAACGGTCGCGGCCGTAGCCGCCGCTCCGCTCGGTCTTCTCCACGTCCCGCGCGCCCGGCTGCTCGGGCAGCGAGACCTCGGCGTCGGCCTCGGACGCGGCGGCGGCCACCTCGGCCAGCACCACCTCCGGGTCCTCGCCGCGCTCCCGCGCGACCCTGGCGACCAGCCGGTCCGCCTCCTCGCGCAGCTCGGTCGCGCGCCGCTGGGCCCGCTCCAGCTCCTTGTTGAGCTGGGCGACCTCGCGCTCGGCCTGCTGCGCCGCGTTGCCCGCGGACTCGGCCTGGACCTCGGTCATCGACCGGGCGCCGGTGATCTCGGCGACCTCCGGGTCGAAGGCCGCGCCACCCTGGATGATGTGGCGCGCGGCGTCGACGCCCGCGTCCTCCATCAGACGGAAGATCTGGCGCCGCTGGTGCGGCAGGGAGAGGGAGACGACGGTGCCGGTACGGCCGGCGCGCGCCGTACGGCCGGCGCGGTGCAGGTAGTCCTTGTGGTCACCGGCCGGGTCCACGTTCAGGACCAGGTCGATGCCGTCGACGTGGATACCGCGGGCGGCGACGTCGGTGGCGACCAGGACGTTGACGTACCCGTCCTTGAAGTCGGCCAGCGTGCGCGTACGAGCGCCCTGGGTCATGCCGCCGTGCAGCGCGTCGGCCTTCGCTCCGGCGTCGCGCAGCTGCTCGGCGACGCGGTCGGCGCCGAGCTGGGTGCGGACGAAGATGATGGTGCGGCCCTTGCGGGAGGCGATGGCCGCGGTGACCGGCGCCTTGTCCTTGGGCTTCACGACCAGGATGTGGTGCGACATGGTCGTCACGGCGCCCTGGGCGGCGTCGACCTCGTGGCTGACCGGGTCCTTGAGGTACCGGTCGACGAGGGTCTTGATCTCGTTCTCCATGGTCGCGGAGAACAGCATCCGCTGACCGCCCGCCGGCACCTGGTCGAGGAGTTCGGTGACCTCGGGCATGAAGCCCAGGTCGGACATCTGGTCCGCCTCGTCGAGAACGGCGATCTCCACGTTCTCCAGGGAGCAGGCGCCACGCTTGATGATGTCGCGCAGACGGCCCGGGGTGGCGACGAGGACGTCGACGCCGCGCTCCAGGGCGTAGATCTGGTTGCCCATGGAGGTGCCGCCGCACACGACCTTCATCTTCAGCCCGAGGACGTCCCCGTACGGCTGGAGCGCGTCCGCGACCTGCATGGCCAGCTCACGGGTCGGCGTCAGGATGACGGCGCGGGGCTTGTGCTTCTCGGTGCGGCCGCCGGCCAGCGTGGCCAGGGTCGGCAGACCGAAGGAGAGGGTCTTGCCGGAGCCGGTGCGGCCCCGGCCGAGGATGTCCTTGCCGGCCAGGGCGTCCGGGATGGTCGCGGCCTGGATCGGGAAGGGAGCGGTCACGCCGTTCTGCGCGAGCTTGCGCACGATGCCCTCGGGCAGGCCGAGCGAGGCGAAGGTGACCTCGGGAGCGGCGGCCTCTACGGCCTCCGTCCCGGTCTCCTCGACCGCCTCGGCGATGTCGGGGGTGTCGGCGTTCTCGGGCACGACGACGTGATCAGTACTGATGATGGACATGCGAATGCGAAACCTTCCGGAGTCTCTCAGTCGGCACGCGCCCGTCAACTCCGTGAATCGCGATTCGCAATACGACCGCCTCAATGCGGTCCACCACGGCAAGGGAGAGAGTACGCGCCACACGGCGCGCTCTGCGGTGGCGCCGGGCAAATGGGATCAGACGATCTACTACCATACGCACCCCGTACCTCCGAAGGCAAACCGGATAGCACACGCCCAGCTCAGCGGGGCTGCCGACCCGCGCGTCCGCCGGGTGCCCGGGCCCCCGGACCGCCCCGGCGGCCCTACACCGGTGCCCCCGCCTCGGGGGCCGGCTCCCGCTGCGCCAGCTGGGTCCCCGGAGGCTCGTGCGCCGACGAGGAGGGCTCCGCCACCGTCGGCTCCGGCGTCGGGGAAGCGGGCGGCTCGGCGGTCGGTGTCGGCTGCGGCTCGACCGTCCGGGTGGGCTCCGCGGGCGGCGGAGCGGTGGGGGCCGGTTCGTCGTCCCCGCCCTTCCCCGGCGGGGGCCCGGCCGGGTGTACGGGCGCCGGGGCCGAGGGCGAGGCGTCCTTGCCCTTGCCGCCCTCGCCCTTGTTCCGGCCCTTGCCCTTGCCCTTGCCCTTGCCGTCGCCCTTGCCCTTCTCCCCCTTCCCCCGCCCGCGCCCCTCGTCGGCCGCCGCCGCGCCGTGCCCGGCGGTGCCGCCCGACACCTCGGGGCCGCCCCCGGACACCTCGCCGTCCCGTTCACCGGCGGAGTGCGACGGCCTGACGCCCCCATCGGACACGTCGTCGCCGACGCTCATGCAGCCGGCGGCGGCGGCGACGGCCACGGCCGTGACGGCCAGACGGACGGGTACGTACAAGGGGCGCACGGGCGGCCACCTCCGGGGGTCAAGGAGTCACCGTGTCCAACTCCCTTCACCCACAAGAGGACACGCGCCGCGCGCCGCGGACCTTGACCCGAGCGCGTCATCCGTACCCGGAGGAGTCACCCGTACCCGGAGGAGTCACCCGCGCCCGAGCGTGTCACCCGCTCCCGGAGGCATCCCCCGCACCCGAGAAGCGCCCAAGGGGCTCACCCGCACCGGGTAAGCGCACCCAAGGGGCTCACCCGTCCCCTCACACGTCCCCGGAAGGCCCACCCGGAAGGCCCACCCGAGAGGCTCACCCGTACCCCAGGGCGTGCAGCCGCTCGTCGTCGATCCCGAAGTGGTGCGCGATCTCGTGGACCACCGTCACCTCGGTCTCCGCGACGACGTCCTCGCGCGACTCGCAGAACCGCAGCGTCGGCCCCCGGTAGATGGTGATCCGGTCCGGCAGCACACCCGCGTACCACTCCCCGCGCTCCGTCAGCGGCGTCCCCTCGTACAGCCCGAGCAGCTCGGGATCGTCGGCCGGCGGTTCGTCCTCGACGAACACCGCGACGTTGTCCATCAGCCGCGTCAGCTCCGGCGGGATCCGGTCCAGGGCCTCGGCGACCAGTTCCTCGAACTCCTCGCGCGTCATCTCCAGCACAGGCCCATTGTCGGGTACGACCGTGGAGTACGACACAGCCGTTCCGCAGGCGCCCCCTCGCGCTTCACGCCGCGTCACCACCACCGTCCGGCAGCCGGAGGCCGCCGCCCGCATACCCGCCCCGGGCCTTGGGCATACGGGACCAATGGCCCGCGTCCCCGCCGCAGCCCTGCACGCCCTGGCCGAGGTGATGAACCCCATCCGCCCCCTTCGCAACGCCTCACGCTCCCTCACCCGCCGCCGCCCCGCCCGCCGGGCGTCCACGGCGGCCGGCCTCACCCCCCGGCCGCGCCCCTGGACCCGCGCCGCCGGTCTCGTCGCCGTCGTCCTCCTCGGCACCTGGCTGGGCCTGCTGGTCGTGGGCGACGTCCGCGTCCCGGTCGGCCCCATGAACACGACGATGACCCTGCGCCCGTCCGTCGCGGGCGGCACGAAGATCAACGTCTCGCCGCTGGGCGCCCTCCAGTTCGACAGCCACGTCGCCCCGGTCCGCCTCGACGTCAACGTCGACCAGCTCGACCCCGGCCGCGCCCAGGCCCTCGTCGATCACCCCGAACGCCTCTCCGGCCTCCAGGACGAGGTCGCGCAGGACGTCGGACGCGGCACCCTCGACCTCGCCGTCCGCTCCTGCGTCGCCGTCGTCACCGGCGCCACCGCCCTCGGCCTCGCCGTCTACCGGCGCCCCCGGCCCGCCCTCGCGGCCGGCGGCCTCGCCCTCACCCTCCTGGTCGCCTCCGGCGGCACCGCGTACGCGACCTGGAACCCCGACTCCGTGCTCGAACCGAGGTTCTCCGGACTGCTCTCCTCCGCGCCCTCCCTCGTCGGCGACGCGCGCAGCATCGTCACGGAGTTCGACGTCTACCAGAAGGAGCTGGCCCGCCTGGTCACGAACGTGACCAAGCTCTACGACGCCACCTCCACGCTCCCCGCCTACCAGCCCGACCCGACCACGCTCCGCGTCCTGCACGTGTCCGACATCCACCTGAACCCGGCGAGCTGGAAGATCATCGCCTCGCTGGTGGAGCAGTACAAGGTCAACGTGATCGTCGACTCCGGCGACACGATGGACCACGGCACCGCGGCGGAGAACGGCTTCCTCGACCCCATCGAGGACCTCGGCGCCCCGTACGTCTGGGTCCGCGGCAACCACGACTCCCGCGTCACCCAGGAGTACCTGAAGGGCCTGAAGAACGTGCACGTCCTGGACGACGGCCGGGCCCGGACCGTCGCCGGCCTGCGCTTCGCCGGCATCGGCGATCCGCAGTTCACCCCCGACCGCTCGAGGCCGGAGGGCGCCGAGGCCTCCCAGGAACTCGCCGGCGCCCGGCTGGCCTCCGCCCTGCGCGACCAGCGGGCGGCCGGTACCCCCGTGGACGTCGCCGTCGCCCACGAGCCGTCGGCGGCCCGCGAGGTGGACGGCGAGGTGCCGCTGGTGCTCGCCGGTCACGTCCACCGCGAGGACATGGAGATCATGAAGTACGGCACCCGCCTGCGCATCGAGGGCTCCACCGGCGGCAGCGGCCTGCGCGCGGTCGAGGGCGAGTACCCCGACCCGATCCAGGCGTCGATCCTCTACTTCGACCGGGACAGCCGGCGCCTCCAGGCCTGGGACGAGATCAAGCTCGGCGGCCTGGGCCTGTCGACGGCGGAGGTCAGCCGCCACCTGCCCAAGGAGAACCAGCCCGGCGCGACCCCCTCCCCGACGGGCACCGGCCCGTCCCCCACCGGCACGGGCCGCTCCCCCGCCGGCCCGGGACCCACCGGCAGGGGCCCCACCGGCGCCGCTTCGACCAGCCCGTCCCCCAGCCCGCCGTAAACCGTTTTGGCGATACCTCTCGCCATCCCATATGCTTCTCACGTCCCCGACGCGCTGAGAAGCGCCCAGGCGGGCCGATAGCCCTCATCGTCTAGCGGCCTAGGACGCCGCCCTTTCAAGGCGGTAGCACGGGTTCGAATCCCGTTGGGGGCACGCAGTACGGTGTGCGACACTGTCGTACACGAGCTTGGTCCTGTGGAGCAGTTTGGAGTGCTCGCCACCCTGTCAAGGTGGAGGCCGCGGGTTCAAATCCCGTCAGGACCGCTGAGGTTTCACGTGAAACCTCGCGGCTGGGTAGCTCAGTTGGTACGAGCGATCGCCTGAAAAGCGATAGGTCGCCGGTTCGACCCCGGCCCCAGCCACATGCGACCCCCGTCGAGATCATCGACGGGGGTTTTGTGTTGCGCGAGGGACGGCCGGCTCGACCGGACGGAAATCGTTCGCCACGAAATTGGCGGGGATGAGATCCTGGAATCCGTATGTCTACGCACCCCGCCCCCGCCCTCGGCGCCCTCGCACCCCGGCTGACCGAGCTGTCCCTGCGCGACTCGCACCGGCTCGGTCGGAGGCTCGAGGGTGCGCGGAAGATCCGTAAGCCGGAGGCCCGCGCCGCCGTTCTCGCCGAGATCGAGGCGGAGGTGGCCAAGGCCGAGCAGCGCATCGGTGAGCGCCGGGCCCGTGTGCCCGCCGTCAGCTATCCCGAGCAGCTGCCCGTCAGCCAGAAGAAGGACGTGATCGCGGAGGCCATCCGTGATCACCAGGTCGTCATCGTCGCCGGTGAGACGGGGTCCGGGAAGACCACCCAGATCCCGAAGATCTGTGTCGAGCTGGGCCGCGGTGTGCGCGGCATGATCGGGCACACCCAGCCGCGAAGGATCGCCGCGCGTACCGTCGCCGAGCGGGTGGCGGACGAGCTGGACACCCCGCTCGGTGAGGCCGTCGGCTGGAAGGTGCGGTTCACCGACCAGGTGAACCCGGACGCCACCTTCATCAAGCTGATGACGGACGGCATTCTGCTCGCCGAGATCCAGACCGACCGCGAGCTGCGCGCCTACGACACGATCATCATCGACGAGGCCCACGAGCGGTCCCTCAACATCGACTTCCTCCTCGGGTACCTGGCGCAGCTGCTGCCGAAGCGGCCGGACCTCAAGGTCGTCATCACCTCGGCGACCATCGACCCCGAGCGTTTCTCCCGGCACTTCGGCGACGCCCCGATCATCGAGGTCAGCGGGCGGACGTATCCCGTGGAGGTGCGCTACCGGCCGCTCCTCGAAGAGGACGGTGACGACGCCGACCGGGACCAGATCACCGCGATCACCGACGCCGTCGAGGAGCTGATGGGAGAGGGCAAGGGCGACATCCTCGTCTTCCTCTCCGGTGAGCGGGAGATCCGGGACACCGCGGACGCGCTGGAGAAGAAGAAGTACAGATTCACCGAGGTACTGCCGCTGTACGCGCGGCTTTCGCACGCCGAGCAGCACCGCGTCTTCCAGCAGCACACCGGACGGAGGATCGTGCTGGCGACCAACGTCGCCGAGACCTCCCTCACCGTCCCGGGCATCAAGTACGTCATCGACCCCGGCTTCGCCCGGATCTCCCGGTACAGCCACCGCACCAAGGTGCAGCGGCTGCCGATCGAACCGATCTCGCAGGCCAGCGCCAACCAGCGCAAGGGCCGTTGCGGGCGGACCAGCGACGGCATCTGCATCCGGCTGTACTCCGAGGACGACTTCGACGCCCGCCCTGAGTTCACGGACGCGGAGATCCTCCGCACCAACCTCGCCTCCGTCATCCTGCAGATGACCGCGGCCGGCCTCGGCGACATCGAGAAGTTCCCCTTCATCGACCCGCCGGACCACCGCAACATCCGTGACGGTGTGCAGCTCCTCCAGGAGCTGGGCGCGCTCGACCCCGCGCAGAAGGACGCACGGAAACGGCTCACGGACACCGGGCGGAAGCTGGCCCAGCTGCCCGTGGACCCGCGGCTGGCCCGGATGGTGCTGGAGGCCGACAAGAACGGCTGCGTCCGCGAGGTCATGGTCATCGCGGCGGCGCTGTCCATCCAGGACCCGCGGGAGCGCCCGGCCGAGAAGCAGGCGCAGGCCGACCAGCAGCACGCCCGCTTCAAGGACGAGACCAGCGACTTCCTGGCCTTCCTCAACCTCTGGCGGTACGTCCGGGAGCAGCAGAAGGAACGGGGCTCGTCGTCCTTCCGCCGGATGTGCAAGCAGGAGTACCTCAACTTCCTGCGGATCCGCGAGTGGCAGGACATCTACACGCAGCTGCGCACGGTCGCCAAGCAGATGGGCCTCCATCTCAACGACGAGGACCACGCCGCGCCGGACGACCGTGTGCACGTGTCGCTGCTGGCGGGACTGCTCTCCCACGTCGGCATGAAGGACGTGAAGGAGGGCGCGAAGAACGAGTACCTGGGCGCCCGCAGCGCCAAGTTCGCGATCTTCCCCGGTTCGGCGCTCTTCAAGAAGCCCCCGCGCTTCGTGATGTCCGCCGAGCTGGTGGAGACCTCCCGCCTCTGGGCCCGCGTCAACGCGAAGATCGAGCCGGAGTGGGTGGAGCCGCTCGCCGGACACCTCCTCAAGCGCACGTACAGCGAGCCGCACTGGGAGAAGGACCAGGCGGCCGTGATGGCCTACGAGAAGGTCACGCTGTACGGCGTACCGATCGTGGCCCAGCGCAAGGTGAACTACGGACGGATCGATCCCGAGGCCAGCCGCGAGCTTTTCATCCGCAACGCCCTGGTCGAGGGCGACTGGCGTACGCACCACAAGTTCTTCGCCGACAACCGCCGGCTGCTGACCGAGGTCGAGGAGCTGGAGCACCGCGCCCGGCGCCGGGACATCCTGGTCGACGACGAGACGCTGTTCGACTTCTACGACCAGCGGGTACCCGAACACGTCGTCTCGGGTGCGCACTTCGACTCGTGGTGGAAGCACAAGCGGCACGAGCAGCCCGACTTCCTCGACTTCGAGCGCGAGATGCTCATCAACGAGAAGGCGGGGGCGGTCACCAAGGACGACTACCCGGACTCCTGGCGTCAGGGGCCGCTGAAGTTCCGCGTGACCTACCAGTTCGAGCCGGGCGCGGACGCCGACGGCGTGACCGTCCACGTTCCGCTCCACGTGCTCAACCAGGTCACCGGCGAGGGCTTCGACTGGCAGATCCCGGGACTGCGGGAGCAGGTCGTCACGGAGCTGATCCGTTCCCTTCCCAAGCCGATCCGCCGCCACTACGTACCGGCCCCGAACTACGCGCAGGCGTTCCTGGAGCGGGCCGTGCCCCTTCAGGAGCCGTTGACGGTGACCATGGCGCGGGAGCTGAAGCGCATGGTGGGGGTGCCGTTCGACGCCGAGGACTTCGACTGGGCCAAGGTGCCCGACCATCTGAAGATCACTTTCCGGATCGTCGACGAGCGGCGCCGCAAGCTGGCCGAGGACAAGGACCTGGAGGTCCTGAAGCTCCGGCTGAAGCCGAAGGCGCGCAAGGCCCTCTCCCAGGCCGCGGCGGCCACCGCCGAGCGCAGCGGCGGCGAGTCCCTGGAGCGTGCCGGGCTGACGGACTGGACGATCGGCACGCTGTCCCGGGTCTTCGAGACGCGCCGGGCCGGTCAGCCGGTGAAGGCGTATCCGGCGCTGGTCGACGACGGCGACACGGTTTCCGTACGCCTCTTCGACACCGAGGCCGAGCAGGCGCAGGCGATGTGGAAGGGCACGCGCCGGCTGATCCTGCGCAACATCCCGGTCAATCCGGCGAAGTTCGCGTCCGAGAAGCTGACCAACCAGCAGAAGCTGGGCCTGTCGGCGAATCCGCACGGGACGATCCAGGCCCTGTTCGACGACTGCGCGACGGCGGCGGCGGACCGGCTGATCGCGGACTTCGGCGGGCCGGCGTGGGACGAGGAGTCGTACCGGAAGCTCTACGACAAGGTCCGCGCGGAGATCGTCGACACGACCGTCCGCACCGTGGGCCAGGTGCAGCAGGTCCTGGCCGCCTGGCAGGCCTGCGAACGCCGCCTGAAGGCCGTGCGGAGCCCCGCGCTGCTGGCGAACCTGCAGGACGTGCGGGGGCAGTTGGACGCGCTGGTGAAGCCCGGATTCGTCACGGAGGCGGGGATCGGACGGCTGCCGGACCTGATGCGCTACCTGGTCGCCGCCGACCGTCGGCTGCAGCAGATGCCGACCGGCGTCCAGCGGGACACGTCCCGGATGGAGAAGGTCCACGAGATGCGGGACGAATACGCGTGGCTGCTGGAGCAGATGCCCCAGGGCCGGCCGGTCCCGCAGCAGGTCCTGGACGTCCGCTGGATGATCGAGGAGCTCCGGGTCAGCTACTTCGCGCACGCGCTGGGCACGGCGTACCCCGTCTCCGACAAGCGGATCGTGAAGGCGATCGACGCGCTCGCGCCGTAACGGGACCCGTACGGAGGGTGAGTTCGACCCGGGGGCTCGCCCTCCTGTAGAGTCTCGTCTCGCAGCGCAACGCAGAAAAGCGCGGCAAAACCTGGTCCTGTGGAGCAGTTTGGAGTGCTCGCCACCCTGTCAAGGTGGAGGCCGCGGGTTCAAATCCCGTCAGGACCGCAGCGAAGAAGGCCCGCATCTCATCGATGCGGGCCTTCTTCTTGTCCCTCGCCCTCCCCCGAGGCACCCGCCACCGGGTACGGCCCGCCCCGTCAGGACCGCGGCGAGGAAGTCCGCCCATCCACCCGCACGGACCTCCGCTCACGCGCCTCTCCCACCCCGGGCGCACCTCCTCCCCCCGAAAAGCGCTCAGCGGCCCTCTGGCGGCCTTGACGGCGTCACATTCACTCGGTACTCCAAAGACAGGGCACGTTCTCCGTGTGGCCCCTGGAGGTGGCGTATGGCGGCATCGGTCAGGCACGAGACGCGGGCCCTGCTCCGCGCGCACCTGTCGGCCGCGTCGTCGTACGGCCATCTGACGCGCCACTGCCCGATCTGCCACCGGCTGCTGCGACTGGCGCTGGACTCGCCCGCCACACAGTCCCCTACGGGCCGTCAGGAGGCCGCCGGAGAGGGGAGCACGTCCACCACGTGAAGGCCGCCGGCCCCAACACCCTTGCCGCGCCGACCTACTGGAGCCCGCGCCTCCTCTAGCGCACATGTGCCGACGCCAACAAGCGTCGCACCATGTGACGGGTGTCACTGTATGAGATTTTGAAACGGTGGCACTTACGACTCCCCTACAACTGGTCAATTTAATATGTGCAATTGCACTGCCCTCCGCAGTGCGCACACAGCGGATCCGACACCCCTCCCCAGACTCCGACAAGGCCGCTCACAGGACCCGCCCGCAGCCCACCGGCCGGACACAGGATCGGACACGGGCCGGACACGGGACCGGACACAAAAAGATCGCGCTGGACCCGGCGGAGTCCAGCGCGATCCACGACGCACCCCTGTTGGGGCAGGAACGGCGCCGCTTGAAGCTGTGGTTCCGAGCAGCTGGGCAGATTGGGGGATCTGCCGTTTTGCCCGGTTATTCAGTTGTTCAGGCCTCGCTGCGCTGCTGCGGAATGCCCGCGAGCAGAGCGCGGACCTCGGCTTCGCGGTAGCGGCGATGCCCGCCGAGCGTGCGGATCGACGTGAGCTTGCCGGCCTTCGCCCAGCGCGTGACCGTCTTCGGGTCGACGCGGAACATGGTGGCGACCTCAGCCGGGGTCAGCAGCGGCTCGGCATCAGGGGTGCGAGCGGTCATGAGCGGCCTCCTCGGGAGAACCGAACCTTCTCGGTTCTTTCCTCTAAATTCTGCACCTTGACCCGCGTTGCCCGAAATGGCGGACGCGAGTCGAGTCGGTTATAGGACGAACGGCTTGTCCTCGGCACTACAACTACACCATCTGTCCAGCCGCGTCGGCCAAACCGATGGAATTGCCCTCCCAGGTGTTCATCAGCGACGGAAGCCGATGGACCATGCCATAGCGGACAGTCACGCCACTGTGACGATCAGTCACAGTGGCGTGCAGGAGTCACCAGACCCCCCAAAGCGTGCAATGCTGAGATTCCACCCACAGTGCACCACAGCAGGACGGAAGGAGCCCTCCCCGGGCCCCTTGTCCTATTTTGGCACGAGGAGGGGGAAGCGGCGCAAGAGTGCTGTACGTGCAGTCCGTCACGCTTGACGCTTACGCCCGGATCGGGACCTACGTCCCTTGTTGACAAAACATCAGCCCACACCGGGCAGGTGTCGGATCGGAAGACGAAACCCCACATCGGGCGGTACGTCAAACGTCAGTTCGCCGACCGCCGGTCCCGCACCGCCCGCCAGCGCTCCACGAGCCGCCCGTACGCGGCCCCCGCCGTCACCCCGTCGCCGCGGCGCAGCGCGTCGATGCCCTCGGCCACGTCGGCCGCGGAGTGGTCGTCCTCCAACTCGCCGGCCGGCAGGGCGTGCACGAGTCCGCCGTAGTCGAGTTCCACCAGCGAGCGCGGGTGGAACTCCTCCAGCCAGCGCCCGACGTCCACCAGGCCGTCGATGAGCGGCCCCTCGTCCATGGCCTCCTTCAGGGCCCGCAGGCCCCGGGCCACCCTCCGGCGGGCCTGCGCCATCGGGGTCCGGTAGCGCAGCACCGGCGCGGCCGCCCCTTCGCCGTCCCCGCCCTTGTCGTACTCCCGCTCCGCGTCGGAGACCAGCACGAACCAGTTGATCGGGACCTGCCAGGTCGCGGTGCGGATCCAGGGGCGGGCGTCGGGGTTGCGCTCCAGCCAGCGCTCGTAGTCCTGGGCGGTCTGGCGGCGTACGACCGGCGGGAGCAGGGCGTCCAGCACCGGTTCCGGGAAGTCCTCGGCCAGTTCCCCCAGGGCCTGCCAGCCGCGCAGCCGGGTCCGCCAGGGGCAGACGCAGACCACGCCGTCGACCTCGGCCACGAAGGCGTCGGCGCTCTCGTGCACCGGCACCGCCACGGGCGGGGTGGGCAGCAGATCGGTCAGGGAGCGGCGGAGTTCGTCCTGGTAGGAGGGCAGGTCGGTGCGGTGGGCGTAGCGGGTCCAGTGGCCCCGCTCCTCCTCCGGGAAGGCCGCCAGCGGCTCGTACACACGCAGGTACGCCGCGTACGGGACGATCACCGAGGACACCTTGGGCACGCCTGCTCCCTCCCCCGCACGCCGCCGCGAAAACCCGCGGGAGCGGATCACGGGCGCGCGGGAACCCTGCGAATCGTCGCACCTCCGTACTCCGTGCGGAGGTGATCCTGAGCACTGTGCGGCGGACGGGCGCCCCCAGGCTCTAATCTCATGCCAAAGTCCCCGCCGCCCCATTCCGCCAAAAGCGGGGGGACCCACGGGGACCGTCACCACCCGCCGCACCTACACAGGAGTCACCACCGTGACCGACGTAACCGGCGCACCTGCTGATGTACTGCACACCCTGTTCCACTCGGACCAGGGGGGACATGAGCAAGTCGTGCTCTGCCAGGACCGTGCCAGCGGCCTCAAGGCCGTCATCGCCATCCACTCCACCGACCTGGGCCCCGCGCTCGGCGGTACGCGCTTCTACCCGTACGCGAGCGAGGCGGAGGCCGTCGCCGACGCGCTGAACCTCGCGCGCGGGATGTCGTACAAGAACGCCATGGCCGGCCTCGAGCACGGCGGCGGCAAGGCCGTGATCATCGGTGATCCGGAGCAGATCAAGAGCGAGGAGCTGCTCCTCGCCTACGGCCGGTTCGTCGCCTCGCTCGGCGGCCGGTACGTCACCGCCTGCGACGTCGGCACCTACGTCGCCGACATGGACGTCGTGGCGCGCGAGTGCCGCTGGACGACCGGCCGCTCCCCCGAGAACGGCGGGGCGGGCGACTCCTCCGTGCTCACCTCCTTCGGCGTCTACCAGGGCATGCGGGCCGCCGCCCAGCACCTGTGGGGCGACCCGACGCTGCGCGACCGCACCGTCGGCATCGCGGGCGTCGGCAAGGTCGGCCACCACCTGGTCGAGCACCTGCTCGCCGAGGGCGCGCACGTCGTCATCACGGACGTGCGCAAGGACGTCGTGCGGTCCATCACCGAGCGGCACCCGTCGGTGATCGCCGTCGCCGACACCGACGCGCTGATCCGGGTCGAGAACCTGGACATCTACGCGCCCTGCGCGCTCGGCGGCGCGCTGAACGACGACACCGTGCCGGTGCTGACCGCCAAGGTGGTGTGCGGCGCGGCCAACAACCAGCTCGCCCACCCGGGTGTGGAGAAGGACCTCGCCGACCGCGGGATCCTCTACGCGCCGGACTACGTGGTGAACGCCGGCGGTGTCATCCAGGTCGCCGACGAGCTGCACGGTTTCGACTTCGACCGGTGCAAGGCGAAGGCCGCGAAGATCTACGACACCACGCTGGCCATATTCGCACGTGCGAAGGAGGACGGTATTCCGCCGGCCGCCGCGGCCGACCGGATCGCCGAGCAGCGGATGGCGGAGGCGCGTACCCGGCGCTGAGCGCACGCTCACCGCGCGCGTCGACCCCCGGCGGTGATCCGACGGCGAGCCGGCTGCGATCCAGCCGCGGTCCGACGGTGACCCGGCAGTGATCCGGCCGTGTTCGGCGGTGATCACGCGCGGGTTCGGGGAAGGTTCTTCGAACGTTTGAGCGGTACCCGCCGGGGGCCGGTTGGAGAGAACTCTCACTTATCCCGGCGGGTCGAGCGTCGAAAGGTGGTTAAAATCGCCGTTGACCAGCGAGGACGGGGCGCCTCGAAGGTCCTGGGCGTGGCCACGTCCTACGGGCGACGTACCGTATGGGCGTGGGCTCAGGTACCGTGGAAGCCCTACGGACCGGTCTCTCCACGGAGAGCCCGTTCCGGACCATGAACGCGTGTCAAGACTCTGGGGCCGTCGAGCCCCGTCGTTGAGGGGGTCGAGCCATGGGGCGCGGCCGGGCCAAGGCCAAGCAGACGAAGGTCGCCCGCCAGCTGAAGTACAACAGCGGTGGGACTGATCTCTCCCGCCTGGCCGAGGAGCTGGGCGCATCGCCGTCGAATCCGCAACCGCCTAACGGCGAGCAATTCGAGGACGATGAGCAGGACGATGACGTGTACGCACGGTACGCCGACCTCTATGAGGACGACGACCAGGACGAGGACGGCCAGTCCCCGCAACAGCGACGCGGCGCTTGACCCTGCACTGAACACTCACCCGGTCGGTGACTCACGTCACCGACCGGGTTCTGTGCTACCACCCGTACGGTCGTCGGGTTGTGCGCTGCCCGTACAGCCGCCGGGCTCTGTGCTGCCCGTACGGCCGTCGGGTTCTGTGCCATGTGCACGGCCGTGGCCTCAGGCGGCGTAGTCGCCGACGAGAGCCGCGCCCGTCTCGTGGTCGCCGCGGTCGGTGATCTCGCCTGCCACCCAGGCGTCCACGCCGCGGTCGGCCAGGGTCGCCAGGGCCACGTCCGTCGACTCCTCCGGGACGATGGCGATCATGCCCACGCCCATGTTGAGGGTCTTCTCCAGCTCCAGGCGCTCCACCCGGCCCGTCGTGCCGACGAGGTCGAAGATCGCGCCCGGGGTCCAGGTGGAGCGGTCGACGACGGCGTGCAGGCCGTCGGGGATCACTCGGGCCAGGTTGGCGGCGAGTCCGCCGCCGGTGACGTGGCTGAAGGCGTGGACCTCGGTGGTGCGCGTGAGGGCCAGGCAGTCCAGGGAGTAGATCTTGGTGGGCTCCAGCAGCTCCTCGCCGAGGGTGCGGCCGAGGCCGTCGAGGTGCGCGTCCAGGGACAGGCCGCCCTCGTTCAGCAGGACGTGGCGGACGAGCGAGTACCCGTTCGAGTGAAGTCCGGAGGCCGCCATGGCGACGACCGCGTCACCCGCGCGGATGCGATCGGCGCCCAGCAGCCGGTCGGCCTCCACGACACCCGTACCCGCGCCGGCGACGTCGAAGTCGTCCGCGCCGAGCAGGCCGGGGTGCTCGGCGGTCTCGCCGCCCACCAGGGCGCAGCCGGCCAGTACGCAGCCCTCGGCGATGCCCTTGACGATGGCGGCGACACGCTCGGGGTGGACCTTGCCGACACAGATGTAGTCGGTCATGAAGAGCGGCTCGGCGCCGCACACCACGATGTCGTCCATGACCATGGCGACCAGGTCGTGGCCGATGGTGTCGTAGACGCCGAGCTGCCGGGCGATGTCGACCTTGGTGCCGACGCCGTCCGTGGCGGAGGCGAGCAGGGGGCGCTCGTAGCGCTTGAGGGCGGAGGCGTCGAAGAGGCCGGCGAAACCGCCGAGGCCGCCGAGGACCTCGGGGCGCTGCGTCTTCTTCACCCACTCCTTCATGAGCTCGACGGCGCGGTCGCCCGCCTCGATGTCCACACCTGCAGTTTTGTAAGAGGCTGCGGCGTTGCTGGCACCAGTTGTGTCAGGCATGACGATGAGAACCTTCGTGTCGTACGGCGGGGAGGGCCTGGGAGGCGGACGGCTACGGGCGACGGATGGCGTCGGTGGCGGCCGTACCGGCGGGCCCGGCGGCCAGCTCGGTCTCCAGAAGCTGCTTGCCGAGCAGCTCGGGGTCGGGGAGCTCCATCGGGTACTCGCCGTCGAAGCAGGCGCGGCACAGGTTCGGCTTGGCGATGGTGGTCGCCTCGATCATGCCGTCGATGGAGATGTACGCCAGGGAGTCGGCGCCCATGGAGGTGCCGATCTCCTCGACACTCATGCCGTTGGCGATGAGCTCGGCGCGGGTCGCGAAGTCGATGCCGAAGAAGCAGGGCCACTTCACGGGCGGGGACGAGATCCGGATGTGGACCTCGGCGGCGCCGGCCTCGCGGAGCATGCGGACCAGGGCCCGCTGGGTGTTGCCGCGGACGATGGAGTCGTCCACGACGACCAGCCGCTTGCCCTTGATGACTTCCTTCAGGGGATTCAGCTTCAGGCGGATGCCGAGCTGGCGGATGGTCTGCGAGGGCTGGATGAAGGTGCGGCCGACGTAGGCGTTCTTCACCAGGCCGGCGCCGAACGGGATACCGGAGGCCTCGGCGTAGCCGATGGCGGCGGGGGTGCCGGACTCCGGGGTCGCTATGACGAGGTCCGCCTCGGCGGGGGCCTCCTTCGCCAGCTTGCGGCCCATCTCGACGCGCGAGAGGTAGACGTTGCGGCCGGCGATGTCGGTGTCCGGGCGGGCCAGGTACACGTACTCGAAGACACAGCCCTTGGGCTTCGCTTCCGCGAATCGGGAAGTGCGCAGGCCGTTCTCGTCGATGGCGACGAACTCGCCCGGCTCGATCTCGCGGACGTAGGAGGCGCCGCAGATGTCGAGGGCGGCGGACTCGGAGGCGACGACCCAGCCGCGCTCCAGCCGGCCGAGGACCAGGGGGCGGATGCCCTGCGGGTCACGGGCGGCGTAGAGGGTGTGCTCGTCCATGAAGACGAGGCTGAAGGCGCCGCGCACCTGGGGCAGCACCTTGCCGGCCGCCTCCTCGATGGTCAGCGGCTTGCCGTCGTCGTCGACCTGGGCCGCGAGGAGCGCGGTCAGCAGGTCGGTGTCGTTGGTCGCCGCGACCCGCGTGGAGCGTCCGTCCTGCTTGGGCAGGTCGGCGACCATCTCGGCGAGCTGGGCGGTGTTGACGAGGTTGCCGTTGTGCCCGAGCGCGATGGAGCCCTGGGCGGTGGCACGGAACGTCGGCTGGGCGTTCTCCCACACGGAGGCACCGGTGGTCGAGTAGCGGGCGTGACCGACCGCGATGTGACCCTGGAGCGAACCGAGAGAGGTTTCGTCGAAGACCTGGGAAACCAGGCCCATGTCCTTGAAGACGAGGATCTGGGAGCCGTTGCTGACCGCGATTCCCGCGGATTCCTGGCCCCGATGCTGGAGGGCGTAGAGCCCGAAGTACGTGAGCTTTGCGACCTCTTCGCCCGGAGCCCAGACACCGAAGACGCCGCAAGCGTCCTGGGGGCCCTTCTCGCCGGGAAGCAGATCGTGATTGAGTCGACCGTCACCACGTGGCACGCCTCCGAGTGTAGGCGAGGTCGACCACTGGTCCGAATTGGGGACATGGGCTCACGCGTGGCTCACTGCTCGGCGACGGCCCGGACGGTGTCGCCGTCCTTGCTGGTCAGCGTGAGGATTTCATGATCGATGCGGTACTCGATCCGGTCGCCGAAGAAGCGCAGTATCCGCTTCTCGGCGTCCATGAGTGAACCTTCGCACATCATTCGGGTGGTGGAGGGGGTGCCGAGGGTGATATGTCCGTCGCGGACAGTGGCCTCGGCGTTGACGTGGTTGCAGGGCAGGCGGCCGGCGACGGTCTTCGCGTCGCGGTCGAAGGTGAGGTGGGTGCCGCCCTCCCGGCCGGGCGTCGTGACGGTCCACTTCGTGCCGTGCAGGGGCGCGTCCTCCTGCCTGCTGAGCTCGACCGTGTCGCCGCCGGCGGTGGTCAGGGTGAGCCGTTCGCCCCGGGTCCTGGCGGTGAGTTCGGCGTCGAGGGCGCGACCGAGCGACTTCTCGAAGCCGGCGGGCGTGTCCGCGCAGCCCTTCTCGGTGAACACGGCGTCGCTGAGCCGGACGCGCTCGCCGTCGACGTCGGCGCGGGCACTGAAGGTGTTGCAGCCGGTGCTGCCGGCCGCCTCCCCGCGGTCGTCGATCCGGACCCGCGCGGAGGCGGGCGCCTGGTGGGTGGTGCCGTCCACGGTGACGGAGTCGATGCTCCACCGGACGCCGGTGACGGACTCGCCCGCGCCGACGGAGCCGCTGCCGCCGTCGGCCTGCTCACTGCCGCAGGCCGCCGCGAGGGGGACGAGCACGGCGACGGCGGCCACGGTCAGGGACAGGGTCTGGGTCTTGCTGCGCTGCTGCTTCTGCCTGTACATGCCGATCCGACGGAGGTGCGGAGGGTCTGGTTCCCCTCCGCCCGCTCAGCTGAGCAACGGCAGCAGTTCTCCGAGGTCGGCCCGCTCCCCGCTCGCGGTCACCCGCGCGTCGTCCACGGCGTCCTTCCAGGCCAGCCGCCCGGTCGCCAGGCGGACCCAGGTCAGCGGGTCGGTCTCGACGACGTTGGGCGGGGTACCGCGGGTGTGCCGGGGGCCCTCGACGCACTGCACGACGGCGTACGGCGGAATCCGCACCTCCGTCGAGCCGCCCGGCGCCTTCACGGCGAGCGCGTCGGCCAGCAGCCGGGTCGCGGCGGCCAGCGCCTGCCGGTCGTACGGGATGTCGAGGCCGGGCACGGCGTCGTTCAGGTCGTCGGTGTGGACGACCAGCTCGACGGTGCGGGTGACGACGTAGTCGGCGAGCGGCAGGGCACCGGCGCCGGTGGGCAGCAGCCTGCTGCCCGGGTGGGCGTCGAGGCGTTCGGTGAAGCGCCGCTCGACGTCGGCGAGGTGGGCGTCGGGGTCCGGGTGCTCCGCCGCCAGTCCGCGGGCGGTCGCGGCGATGGCGTCCGCGTCGGCGGCGATCGCGAACGGCCAGTCGAGCAGCCGCCCGTCCTGCCGCGCGGGCTCGGGCTCCCCGAGCAGCCGGTCCACGGCCGTCAGCACCGCCCCGACGTGCGCGACCAGCTCCCGCACGGTCCACTCCCCGAGCCGCGTCGGCAGCGCGAGCTGCTCGGGGGTGAGGGTGCGGACGGCCGCCCGTACGCTGCCGAACTGGGCGAGCACGGCGGTGCGGGTGCGGGCGGGGTCGTAGGCGCGGAGGCGTTTTCTGGCCGGGGGCATGGGATGAGCCTATGCGGGTGCGGTCGTCGGCGAAGGCGCGTCGAATATCTCGCCGTTGCGAGGGACGCCGATGCCGTGCCAGGTGAAGGGAACGCCCCGGGCGGTGTCCGGGTCGGGGCCGTCCATCAGCTGGAAGTGGACGTGCGGCTCGGTGGAGTTGCCGGAGTTGCCGCACCGGGCGAGCATCTGCCCGGCGCGCACCCGGTCGCCCTCGCGGACGGCGAACGAACCGCGTCGCACGTGGGCGTACATCGCGTACGTGCCGCCGCCGAGGTCCAGCACCAGATGGTTGCCGACGATCCGACGGACCCCGCCCAGCTCGCGGACCGAGCCCTCGACGAGCATCAGGTACAGCAGCGCGGGCAGCGAGTTGCGGCTCAGGTGGTCGCGCTGGGTGCCGTGGGTTCGGACGACCGTGCCGTCGGCCACCGCGAGCAGCGGTGCGCCGAACGCCGGGAAGTACTGATTGCGGCGGGCGATCGGCCACAGGACGCGGAAGCCGGGACGGGCGCCGGGCTCCGGCTCGGCGACGAGGTCGATGGCGAAGGTCTGGCCGTAGGCGTGGACGCCGTGGCTCGGGGTGCGGTCGGCGGGGCTGTTCAGCGCGGACCAGCGGCCGGTGACGGGCGGGCCGGTCTCGACGGGTTCACGGGCGACGCCCGGAGCGTCGGGGGCGCCGCCGCCCCAGCGGTTGACCACGGTGATCAGGACGTACGCCAGGACCAGCGGCAGGCAGTTCAGCCAGAAGGGATGGCCCAGGCCGATGAGGACGTCGGCGGCCACCAGGGCCAAGAAGGCGAGTTGCAGCACCCGGAAGGTGGTCATGGCGATTTTGCGTACAGACATCGTTCCCCCTTGCTCATGACGATCCCGGTCAGTTCCGCGCGGTCGACAGCGCCACCAGCAGCGGTACGACCCGCCCCGGCGGCACCTCGTGGCGGCCCCGGCCGGTGGTGTGCAGCCAGCCGGCGCCGGTGAGCAGGCGCAGGTGGTGGTAGATCTGACCGGTCGTGCCCATCCCGTCCAGCTCGGCCAGCTCGGCGGCGGTGCGCCGGCCGCCGAGGACCTCGCGCAGCAGCCGCAGCCGGACGGGGTGCCCGAGCGCGGCGAACGCGTCGGCGGACTCGGCCCAGTCGGCGTCCATCAGGCCGTCGGTGAGCGCGCCGTGCTGCCATGCGTACTGCTCACCGGACGGCAGGCGTACCGAGCCGGTGAACAGGACGCCGCCGGCCTCCGCACCCAGCTCGGTGAGCTGCTCCTTCAGCCCTTCCAGGGCCCAGAGGTCGCCCTCCTTGGGGCGAGGTGCGGGCCGGTCGGTGGCTTCCAGGGCGGCGAGGCGCCGTTCGAGGTCGGCTACGCGTTGTTCCAGTTCCTCCACTCGTACGAGATTACGTAGCTACGTAATCTCGCGCAAGAGCCACTCGTACGTGTGTCTAACTGCAAAAGGCAGCCCGGGAGCGCGCAGCCCCGGAAACACTGGTCCGCGCCTGGAAGGAAGTGCAACAGACGGTTATGGCCGCCGAGCACACGTCTCAGATGTCGGTGGACGAGTTCGAAACGATCGCTTCCGCCGCTCCCGAGACCGTCACGTTGGAGTTCATAGACGGACGGATCGAGGTCAAGCCGATGACGGACGGGGATCACAACACCATCGTGTCCTGGCTGGCCAAGCGCTGTATGCAGGCCCGGCCCGACGTGGATCTGTACGGCACGCAAGGCCTACGGGTCGACGCGTACCGGCAGAGCAGGGCGCGGCCGGACGCCGTGCTCGCGCCCGAGGCCCACTTCGCGGGGCACGGCGAGTGGGCCGACCCGGCCGGAGCGCTCATGGTCGTCGAGGTCACCTCGTACGACTCGGACACGGACCGGCGGAGCCGGCACGAGAAGCCGGCCGCGTACGGGCAGGCGGGGATCCCCCTGTACCTCCTGATCGACCGGGACTCCGGCACGGTCACGGTGCGCAGTTCCCCGGACCGGCGGGTCGGCGGCTACCGCAGCATCCGAGTCGCCAAGTTCGGCGAGACGGTGCCCCTTCCCGACCCGGTCGGCATCGAGCTCGACACGGAGATCCTCAAGACCTACGTGCGGTGAGACGACGAGGTCCCGCCCGGAGCCGGACGGGACCTCGGCCGTGCGGACCTGCTACGCGAGCAGCGCCGGGATCGTGCCCTCGTGGGCCTCGCGCAGCTCGGCCAGGGGGAGCGTGAACTCGCCCTGGACCTCCACCGCGTCACCGTCCACGACACCGATGCGGGTGGCCGGCAGGCCCCGGGCACCGCACATGTCGTTGAAGCGGAGCTCCTCCGAGCGCGGGACGGCGACGACCGCGCGGCCCGCCGACTCCGAGAAGAGGAAGGTGAAGGCGTCCAGGCCGTCCGGTACGACCAGACGCGCGCCCTTCCCGCCGAGCAGCGCCGACTCGACGACCGCCTGGACCAGACCGCCGTCGGACAGGTCGTGCGCGGAGTCGATCATGCCGTCGCGGGAGGCGGAGATCAGGATCTCGCCGAGGAGGCGTTCCCGTTCCAGGTCGACCTTGGGCGGCAGGCCGCCGAGGTGGTCGTGGATCACCTGGGACCAGGCCGAGCCGCCGAACTCCTCACGCGTGTCGCCGAGGAGGTAGAGCAGCTGGCCGTCCTCCTGGAAGGCGACCGGCGTGCGGCGGGCCACGTCGTCGATGACGCCGAGGACCGCGACCACCGGGGTCGGGTGGATGGCGGCCTCGCCCGTCTGGTTGTAGAGGGAGACGTTGCCGCCGGTCACCGGGGTGCCGAGCTGCTGACAGCCGTCGGCCAGGCCGCGCACGGCCTCCGCGAACTGCCACATGACCGCCGGGTCCTCGGGCGAGCCGAAGTTCAGGCAGTCGGAGACCGCGAGGGGCTTGGCGCCGGTCGTGGCGACGTTGCGGTAGGCCTCCGCGAGGGCCAGCTGCGCGCCCGTGTACGGGTCGAGCTTGGCGTAGCGGCCGTTGCCGTCGGTGGCGATGGCGACGCCGAGGCCGGACTCCTCGTCGATGCGGATCATGCCGGAGTCCTCGGGCTGGGCGAGAACGGTGTTGCCCTGCACGAAGTGGTCGTACTGCTGGGTGATCCACTGCTTGGACGCCTGGTTGGGGGAGGCGACCAGCTTCAGGACCTGGTCCTTCAGCTCGTCGGACGTCTCCGGCCGGGGCAGCTTGTTCGCGTCGTCGGCCTGGAGCTCGTCCTGCCAGGACGGGCGGGCGTAGGGGCGCTCGTAGACCGGGCCCTCGTGCGCGACCGTGCGCGGGTCGACGTCGACGATCTTGCCGCCGTGCCAGTAGATCTCCAGGCGGTCGCCGTCGGTCACCTCACCGATGACGGTGGCGATGACGTCCCACTTCTCGCAGATCTCCAGGAAGCGGTCGACCTTGCCGGGCTCGACGACCGCGCACATGCGCTCCTGCGACTCGCTCATGAGGATTTCCTCGGGCGAGAGGGTCGAGTCGCGCAGAGGGACGTCGTCGAGGGTGACGCGCATGCCGCCGGAGCCGTTCGACGCCAGTTCGGACGTGGCGCAGGACAGGCCCGCGGCGCCCAGGTCCTGGATGCCGACGACCAGCTTCTCCTTGAAGGCCTCCAGGGTGCACTCGATGAGGAGCTTCTCCTGGAAGGGGTCGCCGACCTGGACGGCCGGGCGCTTGGAGGGCTTGGCGTCGTCGAAGGTCTCGGAAGCCAGGATCGACGCGCCGCCGATGCCGTCGCCGCCGGTGCGGGCCCCGTAGAGGATGACCTTGTTGCCCGTGCCGGACGCCTTGGCGAGGTGGATGTCCTCGTGCCGCATGACGCCGATGGCACCGGCGTTGACCAGCGGGTTGCCCTGGTAGCAGGCGTCGAAGACGACCTCGCCGCCGATGTTGGGCAGGCCCAGGCAGTTGCCGTAGCCGCCGATGCCGGCGACGACGCCCGGCAGGACGCGCTTGGTGTCGGGGTGGTCGGCGGCGCCGAAGCGCAGGGGGTCCACGACGGCGACCGGGCGGGCGCCCATCGCGATGATGTCGCGGACGATGCCGCCGACGCCCGTGGCCGCGCCCTGGTAGGGCTCGACGTAGGAGGGGTGGTTGTGCGACTCGACCTTGAAGGTGACCGCGTAGCCCTGGCCGACGTCGACGACACCGGCGTTCTCGCCGATGCCGACGAGCATCGCGTCGGACTCGGGGGCCTTCTCGCCGAACTGGCGCAGGTGGACCTTGCTGCTCTTGTACGAGCAGTGCTCGGACCACATGACGGAGTACATGGCCAGCTCCGCCCCGGTGGGGCGGCGGCCGAGGATCTCCACGACCTTCTCGTACTCGTCCTTCTTCAGGCCCAGTTCGGCCCAGGGCAGCTCGACGTCGGGGGTCGCGGCCGCGTGTTCGACCGTGTCCAGAGGCGTCCGGCTCATGCGTTGACCAGCTTCTTGAGGATCGAGGTGAAGAACGGGAGGCCGTCGGTGCGGCCGGTGCCGATCAGCGGCTCGACGGCGTGCTCGGGGTGCGGCATGAGGCCGACGACGTTCCCGGCGGCGTTGGTGATGCCGGCGATGTCGTTGAGCGAGCCGTTGGGGTTGACGTCGAGGTAGCGGAAGGCGACGCGGCCCTCGGCCTCCAGCTCGTCCAGCGTGCGCCGGTCGGCGACGTAGCGCCCGTCCATGTTCTTCAGCGGGATGTGGATCTCCTGGCCCGCGCTGTAGTCGCTGGTCCAGGAGGTGTCCGCGTTCTCCACCCGCAGCTTCTGGTCGCGGCAGATGAAGTGCAGGTGGTCGTTGCCCAGCATGCCGCCGGGGAGCAGATGCGCTTCGGTGAGGATCTGGAAGCCGTTGCAGATGCCGAGGACGGGCAGCCCGGCCTTGGCCTGGTCGATGACGGTGTCCATCACCGGCGAGAAGCGCGCGATGGCACCGGCGCGCAGGTAGTCGCCGTAGGAGAAACCACCGCAGAGCACCACGGCGTCGACCTGCTTGAGGTCCTTGTCCTTGTGCCAGAGGGCGACGGGTTCGGCGCCGGCGACGCGGATCGCGCGCTGCGTGTCCCGGTCGTCGAGACTGCCGGGGAAAGTGACGACGCCAATACGAGCGGTCACTTCACGGCCCCCGCGACTACGTCATCGGACTCGACCTTGACGGTGAAGTCCTCGATCACGGTGTTGGCGAGGAAGGATTCCGCAAGATCGTGGATGCGGGCGAGGGCGGCGTCGTCGACCGGCCCGTCCACTTCCAGTTCGAATCGCTTTCCCTGACGTACGTCCGAGATCCCCTCGAAACCCAGCCGCGGCAGTGCGCGCTGCACCGCCTGGCCCTGGGGGTCGAGGATCTCCGGCTTGAGCATGACGTCGACTACGACGCGTGCCACTGGCACTCCCGGTGTGTGGTGCTGAGCAGGTCCCTTCAGACTACCCGTACAAATTTTCTACGCGCGTAGCCTTGGAGGAAACTACGTGAGCCCTGTCACGATCGTGTATCGGGGGGAGGTGGCCACGAAAAGCTTCGGGAAAGATCCCGGATCGATCCTGGACGCCTATTGCGCGGAGGACACGCGGAGAGATTTAGTCGGGCTTCCCAATGCAATGCCGGGCACTGTACAAATGAAATGTCATTAGCCGATACTTTGCCCAATTACAGGCGAACAGTCGGCATCATCGCGGCGTCTTGGCACGTCATGGCGGAGATGCCGCACGAAGGGACCGATATTCGTGGCGCAGCGTGTCGTAGTCACTCTCTTTGACGACATCGACGGCTCGGAAGCGGCGGAGACGATCGCCTTCGGTGTCGACGGCCGGATGTACGAGATCGACCTGAACGAAACCAATGCCCGGGAACTGCGCAAGGCGCTCGAGCCGTACGTGTCGGCCGGCCGCAAGCGGTCGCGTTCCGGCAAGGCGTACCGGCAGACGGAGGTCGCCCCCGACCCGGCGGCGGTCCGGGCCTGGGCGCAGGCGAACAAGATGGACGTGCCCGCGCGGGGCCGGATCCCGAAGAAGGTGTACGAGGCGTTCGCCGAGGCGCAGTGAGCCCGCCTCGGGCCCACCCCGACGCACGGCACGCGATCAGCCGTTCCGTGCGGCCGGGGTGGCCGGCCGCCGCTCGACCGCTCCTCGGCTGCTCCTCGGCTGCTCCTCGGCTGCTCCCTCGGCGGCCGCTCTACCGCCCCTCGCGGCAACCGACTTGCGCAGCACCCCGGGTGATCAGCTAAAGTCTGGAGCACGCCGAGGGGCGGGGCCGAAAAGCCCAGCTCACGGAACATGCGGGTGTAGTTCAGTAGTAGAACATCCTCCTTCCAGGAGGAAGGCGCAGTGTGCAATTCCTGTCACCCGCTCTGCATCGCCGTACCGATCACGCAAGTCGATCAGGTAAGCTGGTGCTCGCACCGATCGGTGAAGGCCGGTCGGGGGCAATGCGGACGTAGCTCAGCTGGTAGAGCGCAACCTTGCCAAGGTTGAGGTCGCGAGTTCGAACCTCGTCGTCCGCTCGGGAATCAGACCCCGGTCCTCCGAGGACCGGGGTCTCTTCGTGTGCCCATGACCGGGATCCACCGCGGGAGTGCGGGCGGCCCGTCTGACATTTGTCATGCCGGGTGATGACGGGCCGCACTGTCGTCCGGCCCGGGGCGCCGGAATGCTTGAGGCATGCAATCAAACGGACACGAACACGTGATTGAGGTCACCGACCTTCGGCGTGTGTACGGGGGCGGGTTCGAGGCCGTGCGCGGGATCGACTTCTCCGTGCGCCGCGGAGAGGTGTTCGCACTGCTGGGCACCAACGGCGCCGGCAAGACGTCGACGGTCGAACTGCTGGAGGGCCTCGCCGCCCCGGCCGGCGGACGGGTGCGCGTCCTCGGGCACGACCCGTACACCGAGCGGGACGCCGTACGGCCCCGCACCGGGGTGATGCTCCAGGAGGGCGGCTTCCCGTCCGAGCTGACCGTCGCCGAGACCGCCCGGATGTGGGCGGGATGCGTGAGCGGGGCCCGCCCGCCGATGGAGGTACTGGGGGTGGTCGGGCTGGAGTCCAAGGCCGGCACCCGCGTGAAGCAGCTGTCCGGGGGCCAGCGGCGCCGCCTCGACCTGGCGCTCGCTCTCCTCGGCGACCCCGAGGTGCTCTTCCTCGACGAGCCCAGCACCGGACTGGACGCCGAGGGCCGCCGGGACACCTGGGAGCTGGTGAGCGCGCTGCGCGACGGCGGCACGACGGTGCTGCTGACCACGCATTACCTGGAGGAGGCCGAGAACCTCGCCGACCGGCTCGCGATCATGCACGAGGGCCGGATCGCCACCACCGGGACCCCGGCCGAGGTGACCGCCGAGCGGCCCTCCCGGATCTCCTTCGAGCTGCCCGACGGCTACTTCGTCGGCGATCTGCCGCCGCTGGACGAGCTGGGCGTCAGCGGCCACGAGGTCGAGGGCCGGACGGTCAGGCTGCGCACCCACGAACTGCAGCGAGCGGCCACCGGGCTGCTGGTGTGGGCCGGGCAGGCAGGCGTGGAGCTGCGCCGCCTGGACGTGCGGTCGGCGTCTCTCGAGGAGGCCTTCCTGGAGATCGCGAAGGAGGCGTCCGCGAGGACGGCCGAGGGAGCGACCGGGGGGACGGCCAAGGGGACGGCCAAGGGGACGGCCAAGGGGACGGCCAAGGGGACGAAGACGAAGGAGTACACGGCATGAGCGCCACGACCACCAGGCAGTCCGCGGCGCGCGCCACGAACACCCCGGGCACCACGCCGCTGGGGCGCATGGCCGCCCTCGCCCGCGCCGAACTGACCCTGCTCGGACGGACCAAGGGCACACTCTTCGCCTCGCTGTTCGTGCCGCTGGTGCTGCCGGTCAGCGTCTGGTCGGCGTCCAAGGAGATGGACCTCGCCGAGGCCGGACTGACCACCGGCACGCTCGTGCTGCCCGCCGCGATCGGCTTCTCGCTGCTGTTCGCCGTCTACACGGCCCTCGTCGGCGTCTTCGTCGTCCGGCGCGAGGAACTCGTCCTCAAGCGGCTGCGCACCGGCGAGCTGCGGGACGTCGAGATACTGAGCGGGTCGGCGATGCCGGCCGTCCTCAGCGGGCTCCTGCAGTGCCTGCTGCTGGCGGTGGGCTGCTTCGTCCTGCTGGACCTGTCCGCGCCCTCCGCGCCCCATCTGGCCGTCCTCGGCCTGCTGCTCGGGCTCGTGATGAGCGCCGCGCTCGCCGCCGTCACCGCGAGCTTCACCCGGACCGGCGAGAGCGCGCAGGTCACGCCGCTGCCGTTCACGATGGTCTCGATGCTCGGCTCCGGCATGTTCGTCCCGCTGGAGCTGTTCCCCGACCAGCTGGCCTCCGTCTGCGAGCTGCTCCCGCTGACGCCCGTCGTCACCCTGGTGCGCGGTGGCTGGACCGGTGACCTGTCGGCGTACGAGGCGCTGGGCGCCGTGGCCACGGCGGTGGCCTGGACCGTGGTCGCGGTGTTTGCTGTACGGCGGTGGTTCCGCTGGGAGCCACGGCACTGACGTACGGGAAGACCGGGACCGGGACCGGGGCCGGGACCAAGGCCGGGACCAAGGCCGGGATCAGGGAGAGCGGGGCGAGCGAGGGCATGCGCAGGCCAAGGCGCTGGTGGGGGCGGAAGAGCACACCAGCGAAAGTGGAGACGTACACCCGGTGGTCGTTCCACTTCTTCGGGGTCATCGAGGTCCTCACGATCGGGCTGTCGGCCTTCGACCAGGTCGGGCCCCGGCTCGCGACCGGGCTGTCCCTGCTGGTCGTCCTGCACGCCGCGGTCTGCATGCTCTTCTCCTCCCGGGCACTGGACTGGACGCGCGGCCGGCGTGCGCAGCCCCTGCGACTGCTGTGGGCGCTCGCCGCGCTCACGGCGGTGATCGCGATCGGCGCGGTCGGGATCGCGGAGCGCGGACCGGGCGGCGACGGAGTGGACACCGCGGCGGGATCCGTCTTCGGAGGCGTCCTGTGCTTCGGCGCCGGCACCCTCGCGCTCGGCGTGCGCAACCGGCGGCGCGTGGTCGCCGTCGTCGGCGGCTTCGCGCTGGGGGCCGGTGTCGTCTCGTTCCCGTTGGGTATGCCGGGCATCGCCTCGGCCGCCGTGGCGGGCCTCGTGCTGGTGGCCGGCGGGTTCCTCGCCTTCACCTCGATCTTCTCCGTCTGGCTGCTCAACGCCGTCTACACGCTCGACGAGGCCAAGGAGACCCGCGCCCAGCTCGCGGTCGCCGAGGAACGGCTGCGGTTCGGCCGGGACCTGCACGACGTGATGGGGCGGAACCTGGCCGTGATCGCGCTCAAGAGCGAACTGGCCGTCCAGCTGTCCCGGCGCGGCCGGCCCGAAGCGGTGGAGCAGATGATCGAGGTGCAGCGCATCGCCCAGGAGTCGCAGCGGGAGGTGCGGGACGTCGTCCGCGGCTACCGAGAGGCCGACCTGGAGGTCGAACTCACCGGCGCCCGGGGCGTGCTCACCGCGGCCGGGATCGACTGCGAGGTGCGCGGCGAGACGTCCGGGCTGCCCGCCGAGGTGCAGTCGGCGCTCGGCTGGGTGGTGCGGGAGGCGACCACGAACGTGCTGCGGCACGGGGACGCCGAGAAGGTCGCCGTGGTGGTACGGATGTCGGAGGGACGTGTGGTGCTGACGGTGGAGAACGACGGAGTGGCGGACGCGACCGGGACGAGTCCCGCCGTCGGCGCGGGCGGCGCGGGCGGCTCCGCCGCGTCGGACCGCCCCGCCGTGTCGGGCGGCTCCGGGCTCGCGGGGCTGCGGGAACGGCTGTCCGCCGTGGACGGCACGCTGGAGGCCGGGAGCGCCGGCAAGGGCGTGTTCCGGCTCACGGCCGAGGTGCCGCTGCCGTCGGCCGGCGGCGGGGCTGGGACTGAGGCCGAGGCCCGGACTGAGGCCGGAGCTGGTGCTGGGCCCAGGGCTGGGGCCGGGACTGAGGCCGGGGCTGGTGCTGGGCCCAGAGCTGGGGCCAGGGCTGGGGCCAGGGCCGAGGCCGGGACTGAGCCCGAGGCCGGGGCTGGGGCTGGGGCCGGGACTGAGGCCAGGGCCGAGACCGGGCCCGAGGCCGTGCTGGAGGTCGCGTCGTGACGACCCCCGTACGCGTGCTGCTCGCCGACGACGAGCACCTCATCCGCGGGGCGCTGGCGGCCCTGCTGTCCCTGGAGGACGACCTCGTCGTGGTCGCCGAGGCGGCCACCGGTCCGGAGGCGCTGGCGATGGCACGGGCGCACGCACCGGACGTCGCCGTACTGGATCTCCAGATGCCCGGCGCGGACGGTGTGAAGGTCGCCACATCCCTGCGGACAGAGCTGCCCGCCTGCAGGGTGCTGATCGTGACCAGTCACGGACGGCCCGGGCACCTGAAGCGGGCGCTCGCGGCGGGTGTGCGCGGGTTCGTCCCCAAGACGGTCAGCGCCCAGCGGCTCGCCGAGCTGATCCGCACCGTGCATGCCGGAAACCGCTATGTCGACCCGGAGTTGGCAGCCGACGCGATCTCCGCCGGGGATTCGCCGCTGACCGCGCGCGAGGCCGAGGTGCTGGAGCACGCCGCCGACGGGGCACCCATCGCGGAGATCGCCGACCGCGCCGCGCTCGCGGAGGGGACCGTACGGAACTACCTGTCGTCGGCCGCGAGCAAGCTCGGGGCGGAGAACCGGCACACGGCGGTGCGGCTCGCGCGGGAGCGGGGTTGGGTATAGTGGCTGTCGCGCCACGGCGAAGTCCATGACCGAGTCAGGACGAAGTCCACGGCGCAGTGCGAACGTAGCTCAGTTGGTAGAGCGCAACCTTGCCAAGGTTGAGGTCGCGAGTTCGAACCTCGTCGTTCGCTCCGTACGAGAAAGCCCCCGGTTCCGGCCGGGGGCTTTCCCGTGTTCGCCTCGGCGTGTCTACGACCAGCTCAGGCCGGTCAGGCGCTCGTAGGCCTCCACGTACTTGGCGCGGGTCGCGTCCACGACCTGCTGCGGCAGCGGCGGCGGGGGCTGCTCGCTCCGACGGTCCCAGCCGGACTCTGCCGAGGTCAGCCAGTCCCGGACGAACTGCTTGTCGTACGACGGCTGCGCGCGGCCCGGCTGCCACTGGTCGGCCGGCCAGAAGCGGGAGGAGTCCGGGGTGAGGACCTCGTCGGCGAGGACCAGGTTCTCGGGGTGCCCGGCCTCGAAGCCGAACTCGAACTTCGTGTCCGCCAGGATGACGCCCCGGTCGCGGGCGATGTCCCGGGCACGGGAGTAGACGGCCAGGGTCGCCTGGCGCAGCGCCGCCGCGGTGTCCGCGCCGACCTGGCGGGCGACCTCCTCGTAGGAGACGTTCTCGTCGTGCTCGCCGACCTCGGCCTTGGTGGCCGGGGTGAAGATCGGGGCGGGCAGCTCCGAGCCGTCGACGAGGCCTTCGGGGAGGGCGAGGCCGCAGACGGTACGGCTCTCGTCGTACTCGGCCAGCCCGGAACCGGTGAGGTAACCGCGGGCCACGCACTCCACGGGGACCATCCGCAGGGACTTGCAGACCAGGGCGCGGCCCTCCCAGTCGGCGGGGGCGCCGGGGGGCAGCTCGGTGCTCAGGACGTGGTTCGGGGCCAGGTCGGCGAGCTGCTCGAACCACCACAGGGAGAGCTGGGTGAGGACGCGGCCCTTGTCGGGGATCTCGGTCGGCAGTACCCAGTCGTAGGCGGAGATGCGGTCGCTGGCGACCATCACGAGGTCGCCCGCCTCGTTCCGGTACAGCTCGCGCACCTTGCCGGTGTGCAGATGCACCAGACCCGGAACCTGGATCGGCTCGGGCTTTTCAACGAATCCGGACACGGTTCCTCCCCGTGGTTCTGTCCAATGACTCGATTCTCCCGTACGTCCGGAGTGCCGGGGACAGGGGGGCGGGTCCGGGGTCCGGAGTCCGGGGCTACGGGGTCCGGAGTCCGGGGCTATGGGGTCCGGCCGGACGGGCCGGGGTGGCGAGCCGGGGGTGGCGGGTCAGTCGCGTTTGCAGATGCGGTCCAGGAGGTTGGCGGTGGCGCGCTGGACACGTGGGTCGACGTGGCCGGGGCGGTCCAGGGCCGGAGACCAGGCGAACGTCCCGGAGGCGAAGACCCAGGCGCCCGACGGGGCCCGGTACAGCGACGTCTCCTGGTGCCGCCGGGCGCCGTCGACGTCGGTGTACGGGCTGTGCGAGAGCAGGACCCGTTCGTCGTGCTCGGGGAGTGCGGCGCGCGGGAAGTAGCGGTCGGCCTCGCCTGCGACCAGGTCCTCGATCTCGTCGCCCTCGTGGGCGCCGGTGGCCTCCCAGAGCCAGTGACCGGCGTTGCGGACGATCATCGGGTGCGGTTCGGGGACGCGGCCGGCGTACTGGATGCCGAGGAGTTGCTGTTCGGCGCGGTCGATCTCCCGCCACAGCACCGGCCGGCCCGGGCCCCGGCGCTTGCGGCAGGTCAGCAGGCGGTCGGGGACGCCGGACGGGGACGGCGCCAGCTCCACCTGCCAGTACATGGTGTTGGCGGAGAGGAAGACCAGGGACGTGCCGTGCTCGCGGGCGAGTTCCGTGGTGCGGCGCATGGCGGCGGACCAGTACTCGTCGTGGCCGGGGAAGACCAGCCCCCGGTAGCGGGTCGGGTCGACGCGGCCGGAGTGCAGGTCGCGGGCGTCGGCGTAGGCGAGGTCGTAGCCGTAGCGCTCGGCGAAGCGGATGAAGTCGTAGGCGTGGCCGACGTGCAGCGGCAGCCCCGCGCCCGCGTACGGGCGATCGAAGGAGACGGTCGTCGCGGCGTCTGCCTCGCCCAGCAGCCGGCCGTCCTCGTCCCAGGCGTGGTAGAGGCTGGCGCCGGTGCGGCCGTCCTCCGGATAGAGGTTGTACGCCTGCCAGGTGATGTCCGGCAGCACGAGGAGCAGGTCGGCCGGGTGGCTGTCGCGGACCGTGAAGGGCACGTGGGAGCGGTAGCCGTCGGCGGTGGTGAGGACGGCCACGTACGCGCCGATGTTCCAGTACGACGGGATCTGCAGCCGCCAGGAGAGCCACCAGTGGTGGCAGGAGACCGTGCGGTCGGCGGTCAGCGGCGCTGGCTGGACGATGCCGGACAGGCGGGGACTGGTGGTGATCTTGGCGGCGCCGTCACCGCCGTAGTGGCCGATCCGGTAGACGTCGACGCTGAACTCCTGGGGAGGGTCGACGGTGATGTGGAAGTCGATGGCCTCGCCGGGGGCGGCGGCTCCGGTCGCGGTGAAGCCCTTGATCTGGCGGCGGACGTCGTCGGCGGCGCGTGGGCCGCCGCCGTCGGTGCGCCGCCGTCGGTCCTTCGTACCGGTCCTGCCGTCCGGGTCCGGTACGGCGTCCTGGTCCGCGTACCAGGCGACGACCTGGCCGGTGTCGCCGAAGTACGTCTCGCCGCCGCGCAGCCAGGGGACGGGCCCCTGTCCGAAGGGATCCGTCACGGCGTGCGCGAGCGCTCCCGACTCCCAGCGGCGGATCTGCTCGGGCCCCATGGGACAGTCCCCTCCCTCGTGCCCCCGCGGTCGTGCGTATGACGAACGCCTTTGCCATGTGCGCGATCGGTCCCAGCACATCACATTTCGCGCGCGTGCTGTCACGGTTCGTTGCGAAGTGGCCGAAAGTGGAATCAGGGGGTCCGGTTCAGCGGTCCGACGCGGCTTCGTACGGCGGTGTTCGGGCGGGTGGGGCGGGTGGGACGGGTGGGGACCTGGGTCGGGGCCCGGGGGCCGGGCCGGGCGGGGCCGGGCGGGGTCGGGCGGGGTCGGGCTTGGGGAGGGCCGGGCCGGGCCGGGGAGGGTCAGACCAGGCGCACGGGCTTTTCCGGGCGTATGCCGAGCTCGTTCATCCAGTCGCGCAGGGGCCCCGGGTCGCCGGTCTCGACGAGGCTGCGGACGTGGGGGGCCAGATCCGCGGCGCGGGCGCCGTTGACCAGGAGGGACGGGCCGTCGAGCCAGTCGAGGCCGGGGGCGGCGCCGACGGTGTCCATCGCCGCGCAGCACACCATCGCCGTGATGTGGGCGGTGAGGATCTCGCGGCCGGTGCGCGGGGGCTGCAGGGGGAAGAGAGGGAGCGCGCCATCTGCCCAGAGAGCGGTGTCGGGGCCGGTCGGTCCCGCGGCTGCCCCGGAGGCGGACGGCTGGGCTCCGGTCGGCTGCGCCTCCGCCTCCTCGCGGGCCAGCTGGGCACTGAGCCCGGCGGCCAGGGCGGCACCGCGGGCGGTGGTGCCGGCGAGGTCGTCATCGTCATGGACGTCGGCGGGGTGGTGGCCCGAGTGGGCGTGGGGGGCGCGGGGGGCGTGGGGGGCGTCTGCGTCGCTTTGGGCCCGGGGGGCGTCCGCGTCATCGTGGGCGCCGAGACGGTTGGTGTGAGCGTCGCGCTCGCCGTACGACGCGTACACGGCCCCGGCGTCGTCCCTCGTGTCGGTATCGGTGCCGGAGCCGGAGCCGGAGCCGGTGGTCCGGGCGTCGGTGTGACTTCCGGCGTCGGCGCGGGTCCCGGCCTCGGCGCGGGGCGACTCCTCGGTGCCGGTGCCCGTCCCGGGCTCAGCGCCGGTCCCAGCCCTGGGCGCCCCGCTGGGCTCCGCGCCGGACCCGGCCCTGGCCGCCGGGCCGGACCCCGTACGCCCCTCAGCGGTCTGCCGCCCCTCAACGGTCCGCGCGTCGGTCTCGCCACCGGACCCGCGCCCGGCCCAGCCGCCAGGCCCGGTCCCGGGCTCGGTTTCCGGTCCGGGTCCGATCCCCGTGTCGATCGCGGCGACCGTCTCCCGTGGGTCCGAGGGTCCGTCGGCGGCCGGGGTGGACGAGGTCGTGAGGTGGTCCAGAACGCGGGCCAGGGTGGGGCCGTCGGTGCCCGGCGCTGCGCCTTCGGCAGCGCGACGGACGCCCAGGGCGTCCAGGACGCGGTGGAGACGGGCCGCGTCCGTGCGCCAGGCCCGGTCGACGACCTCCTCGGGATACTCGTCCCACCCCACCGGTGCCCAGTCCGGGCCCGTCTCGGCGGGCCCTCCGTGGAAGAGGCGGGCGGCGAGGAGGGAGACCGCCTCGTCCATCGCCCCGGGCTCCTCCAGCAGGTCGCAGGCGGGACGCTCACCCAGCCGGGAGGCGAAGCCCTCCGCCAGGCGGTCGCGGCGGGACAGCTCCGTGAGCGCGGCGACGACGCCCACGTCCAGCCGGGCGGGCCAGCGGCCCATCCGCCAGGCGGGCAGCGCGACCCGGGTCAGCAGGCGGTCCCAGCCCGCGTACGCGAGCCCGACCTGCTCCTGCGCGACGATCCGCAGGCCGTAGTCCACAGCCTGTGCACGCTCGGCGGCCGCCGCCGCGACCCCACGCTCCATCTCGGCCGCGTGGACACGGCAGCTGCGCAGCAGGAGCCGGGACACCCAACCGAGGGCCGCGCGCACCGCGCGGGACAGGGGGCCGCGCCCGCCCGTGGAGGCCACCGCCACCGCGGCGTCCAGCCCGCGTATGAAGCGGCGGGCGGCGGCTATGTCGGGGTGCGCCGAGGGCCCCGTACCCGCGACGACCGGGGCGAGGACGGCGCGCAGCTCACCGACGCGCATCCACCACAGGAAGGGTGAGCCGATGACGAGGACCGGTGCGGCGGTGGACCGGCGGTGGACGGGGCCGCCCGTACCGGCCACGTCGTCGTGCTCCTCCGCGGGCGGCGGGCCGTGCGCCCGGTGGGTGCGGTCCTCCAGCCAGCTGTCGCAGTCCGGCGTGAGCGCTATCGCGGAGGGGGCGGGGACGTCGAGCCGGTCGGCCAGGTCACGCACCATCCGGTAGAGGTCCGGCGCCGACTCCTCGGCGATCGTGACCGTCGGGGTGACGGCGGGCCGGGAACGGGCGACGACCAGGGCGACCGAGGCGCCGGCCGCCAGGACGAGAAGCGCGAGCACGGACACGGTCCAGCGGACGACGTCCCAGCCCCCGCCCGCGAGGTGCCCGGTGGAGCCGCCCACGAGCAGGATCACGGCCGCGGCGGCGGGCAACAGGGCGACGGCCAGCGCCCGGCTGCGGATGCGCAGCACGGCCATTGCCCGGGAGCGCGCGGCCTGCGCGCCCATCTCCACACCACCGATACCGGTCACGGCCGGACCTCACCCCCTCCTTGCTGCCCTGGACGTTCGCGCTGCTCTCCGGCTCTCGTTCATTCCCCCACTGTGGCACCCGCCACTGACATCGCAATGCCGGTGGGCCAAGTGCCGGAACGCTTGCGCGGCACCCTAGTTGGGGCCTTCACGCCCGTCAGCCGTATGGCGCATCGGTCACTCGATGGAATGGCTTTGGGGAAAGGTGGATGACTGAGAGCAAGGATCAGGCCCCGGTTCCTGAGACGGAGCCGGGGCCTGTCGGGTTCGGTGCGCGCGGGTGTCCCGCGGAGCCGGGTCAGGCTCCTGCGGCTGCCTTCGCCGCGATGTCCGTACGGTACTGGGAGCCGTCGAGGCCGATGCGGGCGACGGCCCGGTAGGCGCGGTCGCGGGCCTCGGTGAGGTCCGCGCCGGTGGCCGTGACGGACAGGACGCGGCCTCCGGCGCTGACGACGGCGTCGCCCTCGCCGCGGGTGCCGGCGTGCAGGACGTAGGCGTGCGGGGCGTCCTCGGCGGCCACCTCGTCGAGGCCGGTGATCGGGTCACCGGTGCGCGGGGTGCCGGGGTAGTTGTGGGAGGCGACGACCACGGTGACGGCCGCCTCGTCGCTCCAGCGCAGGGGCTCCAGGTCGGCGAGGTTGCCGGTGGCGGCGGCCATCAGCAGACCGGCGAGCGGCGTCTTCAGGCGGGCCAGTACGACCTGGGTCTCGGGGTCGCCGAAACGGGCGTTGAACTCGATCACGCGGACGCCGCGCGAGGTGATCGCGAGACCGGCGTAGAGCAGGCCGGAGAACGGGGTGCCGCGGCGGCGCATCTCGTCGACGGTCGGCTGGAGGACGCTGTGCACGACCTCGTCGACCAGCTTGGGGTCGGCCCACGGCAGCGGCGAGTACGCGCCCATGCCACCGGTGTTCGGGCCCTCGTCGCCGTCGAGCGCCCGCTTGAAGTCCTGGGCGGGCTGGAGCGGGCGTACGTTCTCGCCGTCCGTGACGGCGAAGAGGGAGACCTCGGGGCCGTCCAGGAACTCCTCGATGACGACGCGGTCGCACGCGTTCGCGTGCGCGCGGGCCGCCTCGATGTCCTCGGTGACGACGACACCCTTGCCGGCGGCCAGCCCGTCGTCCTTGACGACGTAGGGGGCGCCGAAGGCGTCGAGGGCGGCGTCGACCTCGGTCGGGTTGGTGCAGACGTACGAGCGGGCCGTGGGGACGCCGGCGCCGGCCATGACGTCCTTGGCGAAGGCCTTGGAGCCCTCCAGCCGCGCCGCCTGCCCGGAGGGGCCGAAGACCGGGATGCCCGCCTCGCGCACGGCGTCGGCGACCCCGGCGACGAGCGGCGCCTCGGGTCCGACGACGACCAGTTCGGCGCCGAGCCTCGTGGCCAGCGCGGTGACGGCCGCGCCGTCGAGGGCGTCGACCTGGTGCAGTTCGGCGACCTCGGCGATACCGGCGTTGCCGGGTGCGCAGTGCAGCGCGGTGACGTCGGGGTCGAGGGACAGGGAACGGCACAGGGCGTGTTCGCGGGCGCCGCCGCCGATGACAAGGACCTTCACGGGGCCAGCCTAATGGGAACGCGCCGGAGCGGTTTGTGCGGGCTTCCGAAGCGGCGGGGCGCGGAGGCTTGTGCGTTCCTCCAGTACAGGCCTCGGGCCCCCGGCTCCGCACGCCCCCGCCTACTCGTGCGGGATCTCCTCGACCACCGACGCGCCCAGCTCCCGTACCAGCAGTTCCTTGCCGGACAGGGCCGACTCGTCGAGGTCGGGGTCGTCGTCCTCGGGGACGTCGTCCTCCGGGGACACCGGGCGCGGCTCGGGCGCCGGGGGCCGGGGCGCGGGGGCGGACGACGGGCCGGACGCCGGTTCCGGCGCGGTGGGCGCGGACGGCGCGGGAGCCGGAGGCGGGGCCGCGGGCGACGGCGCCGACGGGCGCTGTACGGGCGCGCCGCCCCCGAAGCCGCCACCGGCACCGCCACCGCCGCCGAAGCCACCACCGCCGAAGCCGCCACCACCGGCACCGGAACCGCCGTAGCCGCCGGAGGACCCGGCGGGGGGCGGGGGTGCCGAGCCGCCGGAGGGGTCGACGACCGCCTCGACCTTCCACTGCACGTTGAACTGCTCGGCCAGGGCCTGCCGCAGCACGTCCTCGCTGCCACTGCTCAGGAAGTTGTCGCGAGCGCCGGCGTTGACGAACCCGATCTGGAGGGATGTGCCGTCGAAGCCGGTCACCTGGGCGTTCTGGCTGAGCAGGATCCAGGTGAACCGGCGGCGGTTCTTGACCGCCTCCAGGATGTTGGGCCAGATCGTGCGGGGGTCGACTCCGGCGCCCGGCGCCGGAGAAGAGGGGGTGGGGGTGGGTGCGGGTGCAGACGCGGCGGTCGGCTCGACTGCCGGTGCCGGGGCCTGTGCCGGTGCAGAGGCCGCGGAAGGACCGGGGGCGGCGGGCGTCCGGGGTGGCTGACCGCCGCCCGCCGGTGCCGCCGTGGGCCACCCTCCAGGGCGCCGCCCGCCACCGGCGGGAGCCGCGGTCGGCCAGGCGCCGGGCGCGGGCGCTGACGGAGACGCCGCGGCGGTCACCGAC
>NZ_JBNGGE010000043.1:0-68088 GCF_049975785.1 Streptomyces sp. WG7 | reverse complement strand
GAAGGCTGAGGCCGAGGCGGAGCAGGCTGCCGCCAAGGATGAGGCGGAGAAGGAGAAGGCCGAGGCCAAGGCGGAGCGGGAGCGGGAGAAGGCTGAGGCCGAGGCGGAGCAGGCTGCCGCCAAGGATGAGGCGGAGAAGGAGAAGGCCGAGGCCAAGGCGGAGCAGGAACGCGAGAAGGCTGAGGCCGAGGCGGAACAGGCTGCCGCCAAGGATGAGGCCGAGAAGGAGAAGGCCGAAGCCAAGGCCGAGCAGGAACGCGAGAAGAACGAAGCCAAGCAGGCGGCAGCCGAGCAGCAGGCGATCGTCCTCGCGCAGAACCAGAAGGCGCAGGACGAGGCGACGAAGGAACGGGAACGGGCCGCGGCCCAGGCCGAAGCCGATCGCGCCGAGGCCAAGGCCGAGCAGGAGGCCGCGAAGGCGGAGGCCGCTGCCGAGAAGGAAGCCGCCGAGCAGGAGCAGGATCGGGCGCGGGCCGAGGCGGAGCGTGAGCAGGACGCGGCCAAGGCGGAGGCCGAGAAGGAGAAGGCGGCGGCGAAGGCCGAGCAGGAACGCGAGAAGGCCGAAGCCGAGCGTGAGCAGGAGGCCGCGAAGGCGGAGGCTGTTGCGGAGAAGGAAGCCGCGAGGCAGGAGCAGGCCCGGGTGCAGGCCGACGCGGAAGGTGAGCAGGAGGCCGCGAAGGCGGAGGCCGCTGCCGAGAAGGAAGCCGCCGAGCAGGAGCAGGATCGGGCGCGGGCCGAGGCGGAGCGTGAGCAGGACGCGGCCAAGGCGGAGGCCGAGAAGGAGAAGGCGGCGGCGAAAGCCGAGCAGGAGGCCGCGAAGGCCGAAGCCGAGCGTGCGCAGGAGGCCGCGAAGGCGGAGGCTGTCGCGGAGAAGGAAGCCGCCAGGCAGGAGCAGGCCCGGGTGCAGGCCGACGCGGAGCGTGAGCAGGAGGCCGCGAGGGACCGGGCCGGTGCCGAGAGGGAGGCCGTCGAGCAGGAGCAGGCCGACGCGCGGTCCAGGGCGGAGGCCCAGCAGGAGGAAGCCCGCCGCGAGGCCCTCCAGGAGAAGCAACAGGCCAGGCTGGAGGCCCAGAACGCCAAGGCCGACGCACAGACCGACTACGAACAGCAGAAGGCCGAGGCCCGCGCCGAGCGTGACGCCGCCCTCCAGGACGCCGACCGCCAGGAGGCGGCGGCGCGACAGGAGTACGAGCAGGAGAAGGCCGAAGCCCAGGAACGGCGGGACCAGGCGCGGCAGGACGCCGAGCAGGAACGGGCTCAGGCACGCCAGGAGTACGAGCGTGAGATCGCCGCCGGCACCGAGGAGAACGAGGCCCGCGAGGAGTACGACCGGCGGGTCGCGGAGATCGACGCCGCCGAACGGGAAGCCCTCGAACGGGCGGACGCCGCCGAGGCCGAGGCCAGGAACGAGTACGACCGGGCGAAGGCCGACGCCCAGGCGGAACGCGAGGAGGCGCGCACCGAGGCCGAGCAGGCGCGCAAGGACGCCAAGGCCGAGTACGACCAGCGGATGGGCGACATCCAGGCCGAGTACGACAGGATCAACGCCGACGAGAAGGACATCGACGAGCAGATCCGCCGGCGTATCGCCGACCTCCCCGAGCCCCCCGACCTCTCCGCCTACGACCAAGGGGCCTCAACGGGCTCAGCCGGCTCGGCGGGCTCGGCGGGCTCGGCGGGCTCCGTGTATTCCTCCGCGTTCGACGACAACCTCTACAACCAGGACGACCTCGCCTCGGCGCTCGGGCGTCCGCAGGCCGGCGACGCATCGGCGGGCGCCTCCGCCGGCGGCGCCGGCGCCGGCACGGGAGCGGGCTCGCCGGGGATGTACCCGCCGATGGCGCGTGGTGCGGGCGGCGAGGCCGGCGGCAACAGCGGCGAGCGCACCAGGACCGTCATCGAGCCCACGGTCGGCCGCTCCGGCCGGACGGCCGCCACCACGCCGACCGTCGACGACGAGGAGCACCGCGTCGTCCCCAGGTCCACGCAGACCAGCAGCAGCACGCCCTTCATGCCGCCGATGGGGCCCATGGGCGGGGCGGGCGAGGGAAGGCCGCAGACGGAGAGCGGGGACAGGGAACGGACGACGTGGCTGGCCGAGGACGAGGACGTCTGGGGCACCGACGAGGGCGGCGCGCCGCAGGCCCTGGGACGTTGAGGAGAAGGGGACCGGGATGAGTCAGCCGATGGAGGACCGAGTGGCCCAGGCGATGGCCCACCTCAAGGCGGCGGAGCAGGCCGCGGCCTCGGCACGCGCCGAGCTGGACGCGGCGTCCGTCACCGCGCGTTCGGCGGACCGGTCGGTGCGGGTCTCCGTCGGCGCGAAGGGCGAGTTGACCAGCCTGGAGTTCCTCGACGGCAAGTACCGGACCATGGCCGCCGCCCAGCTCTCCGCGGCGGTGCTGGAGGCCGCGAACACGGCGCGGGCCGAGATGGCCCGCCGGGTCGTCGCCACGCTCGACCCGCTCACCAGGATGACCGCGCGCGGCGCCGCCCCGCAACGCATGGGCGTCGACTGGGAGTCCCTCTTCGGCTCGCTGCTCAGCGAGACCTCCGTGACGAAGGGGCCCACGGCGATGAGCAGGCTCCGCGACGAGATCGTCGAGGACGACGAGGAACCCGCAGCCCCGCCCGGGGCGGCCCGCGGCACGGACGACCGACGACAGGGACGGCAGGAGGGCGCGTAACCATGGCCGGTAACTACTCCGCCGACATCCAGGCGATTCTGCAGGGTTCCAGGTACCTCGCCGACGCCGTGCGCTACGGCGACGAGATGCTGCCCCGGTTCGAGAGCGGGAACGCCGCCTACGCGGGCTGGTGGGGCGAGGAGGGCGGCGACGACGAGTTCGCCAACGCGGTCGGCGACCAGGTCCGGCGGGAGCAGCAGCAGGTGGCGGACACGGTCCTGGCCATCACCAGTGGGTTCATGGCGCTGGTCGACGCGGTCGCCGCGGAGGCCGACCATGTGCAGCGGCCGCAGACCCAGGCCCTGGACGACATCGAGGCACAGGGCTCGGAGAGCGAGAACAGGCGCTGAATGGCCATCATGTTCCCGCCCGGCCTGCGGGAGTTCATCGAGGTCTGGGTGGGCGCGAACGTCGCCACCGGCAACGAGGACCTGGGCTTCGACAGCCGTAACCCCTACAAGCGGCTGGCCGACGACGTCAGGGACCTGTCCGACGCGATGAAGGGAGCGATCTCCACCGCCGGGAACTCGCTCCCGCCGCGGATCGCCGACGAGTTCGTCGCCGCGATGAGGCTCTTCGTCGACGACAACGGCCAGAACCATCTCCAGAAGTTCTCCGACGAACTCCGGGACCTGGGCGCGCAGCAGGTGGACCGCTCCCTCAAGCTGTCCGAGGCGAAGTACCAGATCCTCCTCGAGTTCATCCTCATGAACATCGAACTGGCGCTGATCGCCGCGCTGGCCGTCTTCACCGGCGGTACGTCGCTCACCGAGATCGCCATCCAGAAGGCACGCACCGCGCTCACCATCCTGCTGCTGCTCCAGCGGCTGGGACGCGCCGTCCCCACGCCGCTGTCGGTGCTGCTGGAGGCGATCCAGGAGGCGTTCGTCACGTTCGCCTCGCAGCTGATCTCCATGACCGCGCCGGACGACCCGGAGCGCCGGCGCGACAAGTTCGACTGGAAGGACATCGGCCAGTCGGCGGTCGCCGGCGCGTTCGCGGGACTCTTTGGGGGCATCTTCGGAGAGGTCGGCGGAAAGTTCATCAACAAGTACTTCAAGAACAACCATTTCTGGAAGGAAGCCTCCGAGCTCCCGTTCACCTTCGTCAACGAGGGGCAGGCGGAAACCTTCGCCGAGGCCTTCACCAGCCTCGTCTTCCTGGGCACGTTCACCCTCAACCCCGGCACGTTCCTGAGCGCCGGCCTCAGCGGCCTCGTCTTCGAAGCGGCCTCCACGGGTGCGGAGTACGGCGGGAAATGGCTGAACAACAAGTTCTTCCAGAACCTCGACTTCGGCCCCGACGACATCAACGACCTGCCGGGCGGCGGCCATCGGCACGATGACCGGAACGGGAGCGAGAACCGGTACGAGTACGAGAACCGGTACGACGGCACGTACGACGGCGGCAGCGCGTACCGGGACGACACCTACGGCGACACGTACAGCGATACGTACGGCGACGACTCCGACTCCTACGTCAGCGACACCAGTGACACCAGCGGCACCGCGTCCGTCTTCAGCGACACCACCGACGTCTCGTCCGTCTCCTCCCTCTCGTCCCTTCCGTCCCTTCCGTCCCTCCCGGACTACGACACGGTCCACGGCGTCGACAACAACGTCAGCGCGTACGGAGCGCCCGGGGCGACGGACGCGGGCAAGCCGTCGTACCACCCCCCTTCCTCGAACGCGTACGCGGACGCCTACCGGGACTCCCTCGTGGACGACCCGGACACCGACACCGTCTTCTCCACCCTCAACCCGTCGGTGACCAGGAGCCCGGGGACCGACTGGTCCGTCGGCACGGACGGCGCACCACCGGTGAACAGGCCCGCCACCGTCGGCTCCTCCGTCCCGGAGCCGCTCCCGACCCGGACGGGCGGCAGCGGCGACTTCACACCGGACGGGACCGAGCGACAGCGGCCGACGGACGACGACACGACCCGGTTCACTCCCGAGGAGCGGCAGCAGCAACAGCAGAACCCACAGGCGCCCCTCGCGACCTCCACCGCGCCCGCCCCGTCGACCACTCCGGCGACCACCACGTCCCCGGTCCACGCCACGCCGAACGCCACCCCGCAGCCGCGGTCCCAGACCGCCGCGCCCGGCGACCCGGCGGTCACCGCCGAGCCGTCGGCCTCGGACACGGTCGCCCCGGACGACGTCCGTACCCCCGCGCCCGAGGAGTCCGGGCGGACCAGCCCGTCCTCCGCGGTGCCGAAGGCCGAGACCCGGACCACGTCCGACGTCCCGCAGCCCTACCGGCCCGTGCGGACCGAGTCCGAGGAACTGCCGGCCACCACCGGCTCCACGGCGGAGCCCACCCCGGTCGCCTCCCGCGAGGTGCCGCACACCCAGCCCGTCACCGTCGACGAGACGCCGCTCAGCTCCCGGGCACCGGCCGAGAGCCCGACCGGGGAGTCCTCCGGGCCCGGTTCCCCGGACTCGGTCGACATGATCATGGACTGGGAGGACGACCAGGACGCGTCCGAGCCCGAGCTCGATTCCGGGCCCGAGCCGGACCCGGCCACCGAGGCACTGCACGACCGGCTGCTGACGGACGTGTTCGGCCCCGGAATCGCGACGAACCCCCTCCACCCCGCCCTCCGGGAGACCCTCGCGCACCTCGACCAGCTCCGGCAGACCGTCCCCGCGCTCCGCGACGGCCCGCTCGACCTGGACAGCGTGACCCGTCAGGTGCTGCTCCTGGACCCCGCCGACCCGGTGACCGACGCGCAGCGCAGCGAGCTGTTCCGGGTGGCGATGGACCCGGCGGTGCAGTCCGCGGGCAGCCTGGCCGCCCTGTCCGCCTTCCACCTCGAGCTCCGTGGCGCACTGTCCCTCACCCAGGCGCTGACCGCCGACGACGGCGGCGTGTGGGGCCGCAACTGGACGAACACCACGATGCCCGGCCTCGACCTCACCGAGGTGGGGAAGGTCGCCCGGCAGCCCGACGGCACCCTGGGGCGCGGTGACGTCCAGCCCGCGCCCTGGCACCGGCCCGGTGAGCCGAAGCCGTACGTCGTGATGGCGGAGGGCGACCACGAACGGATCGTCGTACGCGGCTACGACGGCGCCCCGCGCCAGGTGCCCCTCGACGTGTTCGCCGAACTGCTGGCCCGCGACCCCCGGCTCGCCGGGCTGCCCCCACAGACACCCGTGGTGCTGCTCGTGCCCGAGGCCGGTTCTCGCGGCCTGGATCTCCCGCGCCAGGCGGCGGACCGGGTGGGCAGGGACGTCTGGTCGGCCAACGGCACGGTGAAGGTGTCCCCGCAGCCGGACCCGTCGCGACCGTACGTCGTCTCCCTGCTGTACGGGGAGGGGCTGCCGCGCGCCGACTGGATCCGCAGCACTCCCGGCCAGGTGCTCGACCCGGCGGAGTACGAGAACGCCCCCGCCTGGGAACGCGAGGTGCGGTCGCACAGCGTCGTCACCGACGGGGGCGCCACCATCGGCAGAGGTGTGTTCGAGGACTCCGAGGCTCCGCGCCGGATCGCGGCGCTGAAGCTCGCGACGGAGTCGTCGGAGCTGTGGCACTACAACCCGGCCAGTGGGGAGTCCGCCAAGGACGACGACCCCGTTCCGTTCGCCGGTAAGCCGGTGTACGTCTTCGGCGCCCACGCCCGTCCCGGCGCGACGCGGGTGCCGACCATGAGGGACCCGGCCCACCACTCCCGGCAGCGGGAGACCGGCGGGATGCTCAAGCGGCGTCCGAGCCTGGCGCAGCTCCCCAAGGACCACGCCGTGCTGATGGAGGCGTGCTCGAGCGCGAAGCCGCCGGGTGTGGTGCGTACCCGCAGGGGCATCGACGACACGTTCGTCCCCGACCCGCTGGCGGCCGTCAGCGAGAGCCAGCACGTCGCCAACGAGACCGGCCGGACCACGTACGGCGGCACCCACATGGTCAGCTTCGCGACGCTGCCGGACGGGACGTTCGTGCACCGCCTCTACACGGACTCGCGGGGGCGGCGCGGTGCGTGGGTGGAGCACCGGCCGGAGCCCGCCGGCGACCTGCTCGACGACCGTGCCCGCGCGGCGGGCCTGCACACGGACCCCGCGCAGCCGGTCACGGACGCCGACCGCGAACGGGCGCTGCGGCTGGTCCGCGCGCTGCGGCTGGCCTTCGGCGCGGCGATCGAGGACGACAGCCGGTACGGCGATCTCCTCGCCGGGATCGGCGCGCTGGAGACCATGCGGGCGGCCGACCCGGCCCTGCGCGACCTCGGCCCGTTCTCCATGGACCTGTTCGAACGCGCGGCCCATGCGAACCCGCGGGGTGCCCTGGGCCCCGACGCCCACCGTGACCTGCTCACCCGGGCCGTCGACGCCGTACGGAAGCAGCCGGGCACCGTACTCTCCGACTTCGTCGCCCTGCCCCACGTGACCGCCGCGGCGCGGCGGCTGGGCGGTCTCCCGGGCCAGGACCTGGACACCGAGGCCGCCCGCGTCCTGCGTCTGGGCGACGGCCCGGCGGCCGTCGGGGACGCCGAGCGGGCCCGGCTGTTCTGGGCGACGGTCAAGGCCCTGGAATGGGAGAGCAGGACCCCCGACCCGGACGCCCTCACCGGCGGGGTCCTGCATCTGGACCTGCCGGACCCGTCCCGGCGGCCCGAGCTGCTCGACCTGGTCGCCCAGGCGGCGGCCGTAGGCGTCGACGTGGACAACCCGACCGAACTGGGCGCCTTCCACCTGGAGACGCTCGGCGCCCTCTCGCCCGAGACCCAGCTCCGCGACGCCAACGGCGCGCCGGTCGGCCGCCATTGGGCGCAGGCCCCGCCGGGCGCCACCATGGCGACCGACCGTGTCGTCGTGGCCGCGCCGAAGCCGGACGGCGGCTACCGGCCCGTGAGCCAGGAGCGACCGCCGTGGAGCGCGCCGGGCGGCCCCGCGGCCTACACGGTGTGGGCCGGGGGCGGCCGGGACCACCTGCTCATGAACCTGCCCGGGGGCTTCCGCGGCCGGGTCCCGTACGAGGAGGTCGCCGAGCTCCTGGCGCGGGACCCGGTGCTGAACACCCGCCCCGCGGACGGCACGGACATTGTCCTGGCGGTGTCGAAGGCGGCCCCGGCCATCGCCCCGGCTCCCGGAGCGTCCACCGGCCCGGCCATCGCCCCGGCCTCTGGAGCGTCCACCGGCCCGGCCACCTCCCCGCCCCCCGGAGCGTCCACCGGCCCGACCACCGCACCGACCACCGGCCCCACCCCGGACACCGACCCGCGCACCGTCATCAGTGCCGGGACCGGCCGGGCCGTATGGGCCTCCCGGGGCAGCGTGGCCCTGGCCGCCACCGGGCCGTCGCGGCCGTACGTCCCCACCCTGCTGCCCGGCGCGCCGGGCCGTCCGGCGGCCGCCGACTGGTCGGTCGTCCGGCCGAGCCCCAAGCCCGCGACGGACCCCGGCACGACGTTCGCGGCCGGCGCTCCGTCCGAGGAGCCGGACCGGACGGTGTCCCTCGTTCCGAAGCCCCCCGAGCCCGATCCGCCCTCCCCGGACCGCCCGCGCCTCGACCCCGCCATGGCGCCGCCCGCACGGAGACGCCGCGCCCCGGCCCGGTTCGCGGACGGCCGGCGGATGCCCGGGTACGTCGACGACCTCCAGTCGCTGCTGCCGCCCGGTCTGACCGACGCCGAGCTCGAACAACTCCTCGCCAGTCCCAGCACCTTCGGTCAGAGCACGGTCGTCCTGCGCGGCTTCGGCCAGGCCCTGGACGCCATCGGCCGCGAACTGGGGACGAGGCCGGACGCCCGGCCCGCGCCCGGCACACAGCTGCTGGACGACATCCGCCAGACGCTCCGGGACAAGCCGAAGACGCTGGCGGACGGCGAGGGGCGCCCGTTCCCGTACGTCAACGCGGACGGCAAGGCCCGTGTCCTGTGGGTCCGAGCGCGTCACCACGGCAACTGGGCCCCGTTCGACGACGGCATCGGTGACGCGACGAAGATCGACAGCATGCACCGGGCCGCCGCGATCTTCGGGCTGACCAAGAACATGCAGGCCAACTCCCAGTACGGCCTCGGCGGGCCGATCGGTCCGGCGGGCACCGCGGCGTTCGGCGGCTTCGGCCGCCTCGCCCTGCGGTTCGGCTTCATCGACAAGGTCGGCTACACCCTGACCGACCAGCGCATGAACCAGATGGAGACCCGGACGCTGGACAAGTCGCGGGCGTACCTGGACGACATCCACTACGAGATACGCGTCACCGACTCCGCCGGGCGGGTCGTCACGGGCACCGACACCGACCCGGCCGCGCCCGCCCGGTTCGCCTTCGCCATCCGCAAGGGGCTCTCGGTGCGGCTGCCCGACAGCGTGACGAAGATGCCGGAGCCGGGCCGGATCCCCCGGACGATCGACCTGGACCGCAACTCCCAGTACCGCTTCGTCCGTACCGAGGGCTTCGGCCCCGTCGCGGCGATCCGCGACTGGGCGGCCGGACAGATCGGAGCGCTCCCCGGCAGCTCGGCCTACACCGAGCTGGACATCTTCTTCTCCGGCGACAGCTTCCAGCGGCACGGCGGCACGATGACGCGCGGCCGGATCACCACCCCGCCGCTGTTCGCCGACGACAAGAAGAAGTCACCGCTGGGCGTCTTCGTGGTGGAGGAACTGATTCCGCGGACGGCGGTGCTCGTCGGCGAGACCGACCAGGCCGAGATGCGGGACATCAACACCTCGACGGTCCGCAGCGAGCGGAGCCGGGCACAGGGCAGAAGCCTGCTGCTGCAAGCCGTCGCCGGCCCCGCCTTCAACTTCCACGATCCGGGCACGGCCCCCTTCGACCTGCGGCTCCAGTTCGGGCCGACCGCCCAGTACTCGTACGCGAAGACCTGGTCGGTCGGACTCGGCGCGGCCGGCACCCTCAAGTCGGCCGGACAGGTGAAGGGCCCCAGGACCGCGCTCTACCTGGTCGTGAAGTCGGTGCGGGTCCGGCGGGCCGGTGACAACGCACCGCCGACGCGCTTCCTCACCTGGAGCCTGGACCGCATGACCAGCTCCGAGGCACGGCGGCTGGCCGGATGGGACGACGGGACGTCACTCGCCCTGCGCAACGGCGCGGCCCCGCCGTACGTCCCGGCCTACCTGACCGTGGACCGCCCGCGCACCCTGGGCATGCACCGGGTGAAGGAGTTCACCTTCGACGACGGCCTGCGCACCCGTGTCACACCGGACGCGGCGGACGGCGTCGGCCGCACCCTGCTGGACGCCTTCGCCGACGGCGTGGTGGACGCCATCTCGAATCTGCGCCAAGGACTGGTGGTGCCCCTCGACCAGCTGCTGCCGCCGAACCTGCCGAAGGGCTGGCGCACTCGCTTCAACGACCTGCTGGGGCGCAAGCCCGACCAGGTGCTCCAGGCAGCCCAGAGCCTGCCCATGCCGCCCCGGTGGACCGATCCCGTCAAGTACCGGATCGCGCTCCAGAACACCCTGCAGGTCCTCGGCGTGCTGTCCCAGCAGAACGTCACCGCGAACCTGGAGGCGCTGACCACGATCGGTCTGCCGATCAGACTCACGGACCCCGACTCCGTCGGACAGACCCACTACACCGTCCGGGTGCACGGGGCGCTGACCGGGCGGCGGTACGAGGGCAAGGACGCCGACGAGGGAATGCGCTTCAGCGCCCAGGGCGTCGACCGGCTCGACGGCCAGAGCAGCGCGAAACGAGGTGTCGACCTGGGCTTCGAGGGCACCTTCTCGGGCCGCGACAACACCGTCGACGGCTTCGCGGGCCTGCCCCGGAACACACTCGGGCTGACCCTGGGCGCCCGCCGGGGATGGCAGTGGGAGGCGGAGACCGCCTTCGGGTCGACGGTCACCAACGAACCGATGTCGGTGAGCAACCAGCCCACCCACCTGTACCGCTACGACCTGTCCCTCACCGCGACCATGGGCGGCTACTGGCGGCCCCGCGGCCTGATCCGCGGCCTCGGCCTCGGACTGCCGGGACTGCTGGTCCTGGACGAGCCGGTCAACGTGCTCTTCGGCCGGACGGAGCCGGGCCGGCCGCGGGGCGTGGGCGGCGGTCCCCTGACCGGACAGGTGCTCATCGGCGTCCCCGTCCAGCACACGCCCGAGGCGGACCCGTACGCGGACGGGGCGCTCAACCCGTACCTGTCCGACGAGCCCGCCCCCACGGCCATGCCCACCGAGCGGGCCCTCGCCCTGGCGAAGGGCGACCTCGTGCTGCCCGCCGGCACCGGCACGGAACAGCCGGCCGGACGGCTCGCCGACCGCGGGACCCCGCAGTTCAAGGAGTTCCAGCAACACCCGTTCGTCATCGTGAACATGGTGCTGTCACCCACGCTGACCACGGAGGTGGACCGGGTCCTGCGGACGGCGTCGGGCAGCGCCTGGCAACTGGTGAAGGAGGGCGCCCCCACCCGGGACGCGATCGTCCGCACCTTCACGCCCCAGTACCTGGCGTCGAGCTTCGACCAGAGTTCGGGGCCGCTGGGCCTGGTGGGCAGCGGCCTGCTGGGCAAGGGCCCGTACGGCGAGCTGTGGGGAACCTTCAGGTACGCGACGACGGTCGGGAACCTGCGCGCCCTCACACCGTCGATGTCCATGGACACCGAGATGACGCTCGGCGGCACCCGTCAGGCGGCCGGCAAGATCAGCAACAGCACCGGCTTCGTCTTCGGCGGCCAACTGGTCTACTCCGTCGCCCAGAATCCGGGACACGGCCTCATGGGCGCGTACGGAATCGTCGCCAACCCCCTCTCGACGTCCCACGCGCACAGCCTCAGCGTCGTCCGCACGGTCGTCGCGGACATGAACCGCAAGGGCTTCACCCACCAGGTGCTGGTCGCCGGCGACGTGCGGCACTGGTTCGCGCTGCTCTCCAGCCGGCTGGGCACCGGCCGCATCGGAACGGCCGCGGCGGCCGGCGCCCTCGTGCCGAGCTCCCTCGCCGGAGCGGCGGGCACGGCACTGACCAGCCCGGGCGGTCTGCTGGGGCACCTGCCGGAGAAGAGCGCCCACCGGATGGGGCTGATCGACGACGGCATGGGCGACGTCCCCCGCTACACCGGTCAGGTCTGGACGCCGCAGCCCTGGATGCGCGGCGCCGCCTTCGGCACGTACGCGGTGAACGCGCTGGACCCCACGGACGTACTGCTCGCCTTCGACAAGCGGATCCGGGAACTGGGGCTCGACGACGAGAGCCGGGAACGGGTCCGGCAGCTGGTCACGGGCCGCGCCACACGGGCGCTCAAGGGGGAGATGACGACCACCGGTCCGTCGACACCGGTCACCGCCGGAGGCTGGGGCTGGGACAGCGTCCGGATCGGCAGCCGGCGGGTGCGGGCACGGGTCGAACTGATCCCCGGGACGCCCGTGTTCGACGGACTCGACCACAGCGCGGAGCTGGAGGAGAACCGGCGGGCCATCGAGACCGCCCAGCGGAACTCGGAGTCCTCGTCCGGCGCTGACCTGGGCCTCCTGACCAGCCAGATGGTGTACACCGGCGACACCCACGTCCCGGCCGCCGGACCCACGTACACCGAGGGCGGCTCGAACCGGAAGAGCGTCGCGTCGAGTCACACGGTCACCACCGTCACGATCTACCGGGCGGCGTCCACCGAACCCCACGCGGAGATCGTCACCCCGTACCGGATGCGCATCACCCTGGAGGCCGACGACACCCCCAACACCGGCGCGCCGGCCGGCCCGGCGCCGACGGAGGCGAAGCCCACGGCCCTCGACCGCTTCCGGGGCCGGCTGCGCATCGTCGAGGAGGACGACGTCGGCGCGCTGCGCGAGCACGTGCCGCTCAGCCTGATGGAGCCGGCGCGGACGGAGACGGAGGGGACCGGCACCTCCGCGGCCGCCGCCCGGCTGCTGCCCGCGCCCGACCCGGCGGCCGACCCCGCCCTGGCCGGCCCGCCCCGGCCGGTGCCGCTTCCCGGAGCGGGTGAGGGACCGACGGTCCGGGACGGGGACGGCGTCACCCGGCCGTTCACCTTCCCCGAGAACGGCATGCACCCGCGCGGCATCATCGGCATCGAGAACATCCGCATGGCCGGCGACCTCCTCCTCGCCAAGGCGTACGACGCCGGCTTCTCCCTCCGGTCCCTGGAGGCCGAGGACGGTCCCGACGCCTCCACCCTCACCGAACTCCTGCGCAGGACCAGGGAGACCGGACTGACCCGCCTCGGCACCGGCTCGGCGCAGGCGCTGGAGGACGGCACCAGCTCCACGGCGCTCACGGCGTTCTTCCCGCGCACCACCGAACCGGACGGCTACCAGGTGGCGGGACTGACCGAGAAGTCCCTCGTGGGCACCGACACCGGACGGCTGACGCTGCGCTCGGCGCCCGACTTCAGCCGCGCGCTGCTGCTGACGGTCGCCGACGGCAAGAAGCTGGAGGTGCTCAGACGGTACGGGGAGAACGCCGGCACGTCGTCGTCCGTCGAGCACAGCCAGTCCGCGAGCCTCGGCGGCGGCTTCCTGTACGACTCTCCCCACAACGCCGGCCTCAACCAGATCGGAGCCTTCGGCCCCGGCCCCAACGACCTCGACGGCGACGGAATGCCCGTCGGGGACGACCACCTGACCTCGCGCAACCTCAAGCCCCGGACCGGCCGGTCCTTCCTGTTCGCCGTCCCGGCCACCTGGACCGGCGTCGGCGCCGTGCACCGCGGCATCGTCGACTCGAAGCTCGCGAACCACCTGCGGGGCACCTTCGGCAGGGCCAGGCCGGGCCCGCAGGCGATGGAGTCCGAGGCGTACGTCGTCACCTGGATCCGGGAGGACGTCGCCCGGGACCTGCGGATCATCACCGACGCGAACTTCCCCGAGAGCGTCTCGAACGCGTGGGACGCGGTCGACAGCGCGAGCAAGGCGTGGGTCGACGCGGACAAGGCCTACTGGAAGAAACGGCGAGCCTCCGCCGGGCTGCGCGCGGACCTCGACGCCGCGCAGGCCGCACTCGACGAGGCCGCCGGGACCGCCCGCGCGGCGGCCCGCCCGGTCGGCCTCGCCCGGACGGGGGCCGAGGACGCGGACAACGCCCTGACCCGGGCCGAGGCCGACGCGCGCCGGGACCACGGCGACGCGGACGCGGCCGTGGCCGCCGCACAGGCCGAGGTCGACGCCTTCGCCGGGGACGAGTACGCCGCACCCGAGCACGACGGCTGGGCGGAACTCCTGCGCACCGAACAGGACGCCGCTCTGGCCCGCCTCGCCGACGCGGAAGAGACCGCCGGGCACCTGCGGAAGGCGGCCGGTCTGCGGCTGGAGACCGCGCGTACCGAGAAGACGGCGGCCGACGGGCGGCTCGACGCGGCCCTGCTGTCCGCGAGAGCGCCCGGCCGGGCCCTCGACGAGGCCACCGCCCGCCGGGACACGGCACGCGACGCCTTCGACACCCGGCGCGCCGAGCTGGCCGCCCTCAGGGACACGGCGGAGAAGGCCGCGGCGGAATACCACCGGGTACGGGCCGGGGCGGACCAGCTCACCCGCTGGCACCGGCTCGCGGCCACCGCGGAGGGCCGCCAGGAGCTGGACGGTCTCGCCGAGCCGCCCGAGGTGACCTACCAGGCCCCGCCCAAGGCGCCCGAGCCCGAGCGCCCGGCCCCGCCCCGCTACACCAGGACCGGTACCGGACCGGACACCGTCCTCACGTCACCCACGAACGAGACGTACACGCTCCACGACGTGCCGAGGGACGGTGACGCCTTCTTCCGCGCGCTCGCCCTCGGCCTCGAACGCGCCGCCCCGGGACTGCCGGCCGCGGAAGGCATCGACCTCGACGACCCACGGGCGATGACCGAGCTGCGCCGGAGGATGGCCTCCTGGCTCACCGACCACGCCGACGACGACCTGCTGGCCGCCGTCACCCCCGACCACACCGACGCCTTCAGCGCGGAGGAGATCGCCGCGGCGAACCTGGACCTCGCGGCGGGCACACCCGCCCGCCGTGAGTTCGACGCCCTCGGCGGCCTCGTCCCGCACGCCGTCGACCTGACTCCCGAGGTACGGGCCGAACTGGCGATCGCCCAGCTCCTCCGCCGGGGCGACGCCGCCTCCGAGGCCGGCTGGAACCACGCCGCGGCGGACCTGCTGCCGCTGCTCGCCGCACGGACCTTCGGCATACGCGTCACGGTGGTCGGGAGTGACGGCGCCTTCCAGGACTTCGCTCCCGAGGACCCGGCGGGCGTCGGCAGCCTCCAGGGACTCGTCGGCACGTCCGCACACTCCGGCGCACACGTGGTGCTGAGCCTCGACGACCGCCACTACCAACTGGCCCTGCCGACCGCCCGGACACCGCGGAAGGGCGCGGAGCCGCTGCCGACGGGCACGCAGTCGTCGCCGACGGGCACGCAGCCGCTGCCACCGGAGGCCCCCCAGCTCCCGGAGCCGGAGGCTCCCGAGCTCCCGGCGCCGGAGGCCGCCCAGCCGCCGGCGCCGAAGGCTCCCGAGCTCCCGGCGCCGAAGGCCCCCCAGCCCCCGGAGCCCAAGGACTCGCAGCCCCCGGAGCCCAAGGCGAAGGCCGGGCAGCCGAAGGCCCAGCCGCCGAACGTTCCGCTTCAAGGGGACGGCAAGGGGGCCTCCGAGCCGGAGAACGACAGCGGCCGGGCGAGGGGCCGCCGGGTGCCGGTGCCCGGCACGGGCGAGTGCCTCCTGTACTCCTTCATGGCCGGCGACCCCGTGCACATCCGCGGTCGCCTGGGCGGCCTCGCCGCCACCGACCGCGCCGCGTACGACCTGCTCGGGGACCCCGACGCCGTACGCGCCGAACTGCGCCGTCAGACCGCGCTCCGCGCCAGGACCGGCGAGCCACCGACCGGCCCCGCGCAGGCCGCGCTCCACGCCATGCGGTCCTACGCGGAGGACTACGTCGGCCGCAGCGCGGGACGGCTGCATCCGCAGATCGTCGGCCAGTTCCGGCAGACGGTCGCCGACGCCTTCGCCGCACGCGTCCAGGGAATGAACCGGGCCGAGATGCTCGCCCTCCTCGCCCACCACGGCGTGCGGCACGTCCCCGTCCCCGAGGCCCTCGACCCCGCCGACCTGCTGAGGCGGTACGTCGACGCCCGCGTGGCCGCGCAGCCCGCCGGCCCGGGCAGCTCCCCGCAGGACGCGCGGGCCGCCGTGGAGGCGGAGGCGGAGGACCTGAGCCCGCGCCGGATGTTCGAGCACCTCGAGCGGCACGGCCTGCTGCCGACGCCCGACGACCTCCACGACAGCGCACTGGGCCGTCTGCTCAGCACCGCCTACACACAGAGCGCCGCGCCGCTGGACGACACGGAACTGCCCACGCTCCTGGACGCCGTCGTCAACTGGGAGCAGCGCTGGGGCACGCCGGCGGGGGAGGTCTTCCTGCCCCTGCTGGCGCACGCGTTCGACCTGCGGGTCGACGTGGTGCGGTCGCTCCCGTCGGGTGTCCGACGGGTCAGCGGCGCCGGGCCCGACAACGCCACGCGGCAGACGGAGGTCTACTACGACGGCAGCGGCCACTACGACGGCAGCGACGCGGGAGCCCGCGACCGGTTCGGCGACCCGGTCCTCCCGAAGCGGATCAAGGACGAGGAACGCGACCGGGACGGCGACGTACGGCTCAATCCCCTGTGGGTGCCGTTGGACGAGGTCGATCCGGACCTGCTGATCACCGGCAACCGGGACGCGGTGTGGCTGTACACGGTCACCGAGGACGGGCGGGTGATCCTCGGCACGGAGGACCTGAGCGGGGTCGTCACACCGGAGCAGTTCGACGCGCTGCTGGCGGGGATGCGGGAGAAGGACCCCGCTCTGACGGCCGAGTCGCTGCGCGGGACGCTGGACGGGCTGGGCCACACCGGCATCGCCGCAGGTTTCGCCGACGCCGGCGGGGGGACGGCCGGCCGGACGCTGCCCGGCCGCAGTCGGGTGTCCGGTGAGTTCCGCTGGAGCGCGAAGCTGCGTTCCTGGGTGGTGAACGACAAGTCGGGCCGTTACATGAGCGAGTCGGTCCGCCCGGACCTGAACGCCGCGGAGGCCGCCGACTGGCTGACCAACGTGGCGGGCCTGTTCAGCGCCAGGCTGGGCGTCGTCGTCCGGACCGACCAGGTGAAGACCGCCGCGACCGTCCCCGCACCCCCGCCTCCGCCCGAGCCCGCCCCCGAGCCGCCGAAGACACGGTCGATGGCACTGGGCCCCGAGGACCACGACCCGGTCCACCCGGTACCCCGGTCGGAGCCCGACGCCGAAGACGACCCGCTCGATGTCGGTGTCGACATCGAGAATCACGCCGACGCCGACGCCGACGCCGACGCCGACGCCGACGCCGACGCCGACGCCGACGCCGACGCCGAGACCGAGGCCGAGACCGAGGCCGAGACCGAGACCGAGACCGAGGACATGGCGGTGTCGGACGACGACGGACCCGCCGAGCCCGCCCCGACGCTGCCCCCGTCCCGGTCCCGGGTCGCCTTCGAACATCGCCACCGGGACGTCACCGATCCGGACCAGCGGCGGCAGCTCGCCGACCTGGCCGAGCAGATCGTCGTGTCCGGCCTGCGCGACCTCAGGGCCGGTCTCCGGCTCCCCGCGATCACGGTCACCGGTTACGGCAACGGCCCGCGCTTCGCCCTGTCCGGTGACGCCGTCGAGCACGCCGAGACGGTCGGCCGGCAGCGTGCGGACGCCGTGCGAGACCTCCTCCTCGACGAGATCCGGCGTCAGCTGCAGCTCAACGAGCGGGCCGTGCGCAACGTCGCGGAAGTACGCGGCGGCACGGTACGGGCCGAGGACTTCCCGATCACCACGGAGAGCGGCGGCCGGGACATCGGCGCCGTCGGCCCGGTCGACGGCGCCACCGGGCGGGCGGCACGGCGACGGGCGGTCATCACGGTCGACCGTTCCCCCTTGTCCGAGGCGGCCGCCCGGCTGGCGGAACTGAGCCCGGAGGACTTCGGCCAGGCGGACTACTTCACCGGACCGGACCGGCTCGCCACGAACCTCCTGCACCTCGACGACAACCCCGAAGACGACCCCGACTCGGACAGCGACTCGGACAGCGACGCCGACAGCGACTCGGACGGTGAGTCCACGGACTCCGCCCCCGCACCGGTGCGCTTCGACGTCGACGACCTGTCGAACCGCGTACGCGCGCTGTACGAGCTGGTGGACGAGGCGATGGCGGCCGGCCGGGCGACCGGCCGGGCGGCGCTGACCGCGTACCACCTGGGCAGACGGGGCCTGCTGTCCGACGCCACCCGCCTGACCGCCCCGGACGGCACCCCGCTGGGCCGGAACTGGACGGGCCGGCCCGCCCGGGACACGGACGTCTCCTCGTACGACGTGGTGGACGGCGACGGCCGGGACCCCCAGCCGTCGCCGTGGGCCCGACGGCCCGACGCTCCCCTCCCGTACGTGATCGGAACGAAGGACGGCGACCACACGAAGGTCAGGCTGGTCCTGCCGGACGGCAGCAGGCGGTGGCGGCTGTCGCCGGAGGAGTTCGCCGAACTGCTGGCGCTGGACGAGGAACTGGCGGGCCGGGACGACACCGCCGAGGTGGTGCTCGTCTCGCCGAACGCCGGAGCCATGGGACTGGACCTGCCGCGCAGGGCCGCGGCCCGCACGCGCAGGACGCTGTGGTCGCACAGCGGCGAGGTCGCCCTGAAGCCGCACCCCGACACCGGCCGGCACCGTATGGAGGTGACCGACGACCGTGCCCTCGACGACGAGTCGACGGGCGAGCCGACGGGCGAGCCGATGGGCGAGCCGATGGGGGAGTGGATCGCCAGCGAGCCCGACGACCTGGGACCGGACGAGGGACGGCCGGAACCCGGGGAGGACATCCTGCGCACGATCGACGGGCGGCCCCTCCGGGACGCGGACGTCAGGTCGGTCACCCTCACCGACGAGGGCCGGCCCGTCGGCCGTGCGGTGGTCAACGGCTCGGACCTGCTCCGGCGCGAACCGTGGCTCCAGGCACTGACCCGGTCGACGGAGTGGTCCGCCTACGACCCGGTCACCGGTGAGCCGGTCGGCAGTCCCCGGCCGGTGCCGTGGAAGGGCCGAAAGCCCTACTTCTTCGTGGTCCACGGCCTGCCGGGGCAGACCCTCATGGTCGAGAACATGTTCCAGAACAACGTTCCGGTGCGGGGTGCGGAAACCGGCGGCTACCTCCGACGGCGCCGCAGCGTGACCCGACTGGACCAGGACACCCCCATCGTGTTCCTGTCCTGCTGGGGCAGCGGACCGGAAGGGCACACCGCCGCCGACCTGAAGCGCAGCCGCCCGTTCGTCCCCGACCCGCTCGCCGTCTCGTCGGCCGCCCAGGACGTCTCCAACGTGACACGGCGCGACGTGTACGCCCCGAACAGGGAGCACTGGAGCCGCTACGCGAACGGGAAGCTGTACGACCACGGCATCGCCACCACCCCGGCCAACGACCCGGTGGACATGGTGAAGCTGCGCCCCGAACCGACCCCGGACGAACTCGACACCCTGGCCGCGCAGGCCGGCCTGGAGACGTCCCCGGACTTCACCCCGGCCATGGCCCGGGACACCGCACTGCGACTGGTCCGCGCCCTCCGGTCGACGTTCGGCACGGACGTGGAGCACGACAAGGACGACCCGGCCGGCACGTACCGCCGGCTGCTGCGCGGCATCGGCGCCCTGGAGGTCATGCGCCGCGGGGACGGCAACCTGCGGAAGTACGGGGAGCTGACGCTCGACCTGCTCGACCGGGTCACCCGAGCGCACCACGGCCTGACGACCGCCCCCGGCACCCGGCCCGCGCCGCCGGACCCCGACGACGTACGGACGACGCTGGAAGCCGCGTCGGCGCGCCTGGCCGCCGACCCGCGGTCCGCGCTGCCCGGCTTCGTCCCCCTGCCCTCCGTGGACCGGGCCCGCGACCTCCTTGGCCGCCACGATCCGGACCGGTGGACCCGCCAGGTGCTGGGACTGCGCACGTCGGCGCCCGTCACCGCGACCGACCGGCAGCACGCGCTGTGGGCCACGGTCCAGGCCGTGGAGAGCGTGGAGAACCACCCCGACCCCGACGCCCTGACGACGAAGGCGCTCCACCTGCCCACCGGCGACAATCCGAGGGACGAGGCCCTGCGGGCGGACCTCCTCCTGCTGGCGGCCACGACGGCGGCCCTCGGCCGCGACGCCCACGACCCCACCGTGCTCGCCGCGTACGACCTCGAACGCCACGGCGCGCTCGACGACCGCACCCTCATCACGTCCGTGAACGGCACGAGCGCCGGCCGCGGCTGGACGGGGAAGCCCGCACCCGGCCGCCTCTGGGCGGACCGCTACGTGATCTCCCCCGACGGCGGCCTGAGCGACAGCCGGGGGTCCCTGGCACCCTGGCACCGGAAGGGCGCCGGGAAGAACACCCATCCCGGGGGATACGTACTGGACATGAGCGGCACCAACCCGGGACAGGTCGACATGCCCTGGCCGGACGGCACCACCCGCCCGGTGCCCTACGAGGAGATCGCCGAACTGCTCTCCCACGATCCCGTCCTGGCACGGCTGGACCGGGACGTCACGGTCGTCCCCGTCGGGGCGCCGCCGGGGGACGCCGACCTGGCCGAGGCGATCGCCGCCCGGACAGGAGCCGCCCGGACGGTGTGGCTGCCGACGAGGCCCCTCCGGCTCCTCGACCGGCGGCCGGCGGTGAACGAGACCCTCCTCGTGATCACCGCGCCCCAGGACGACACGGGAGCCCACTGGTCGCAGACCCGTCCGCCCGCGCCCGCGTCCGCACCCACGGCCCAGCCCTCCGGACCCGCCCCCGAGGTCATCACGGCCGGCGACGGCACCCCGCCCCAGGCGCCGCCGTCCGAGGACGCCCGGCGCCAGTGGATCGCCGGCCAGGTGAGCGCGGAGGACCTGCCCGGCACCCCGCCGGGGTTCACCGGCGCCGAGATCGTCACCCTGGACGAACTGCGGGACGCCGGCATCGAGGTCACCCCCGGAATGGACGTCGAGGCGCAACTCGGTGGCGGGGTGCGGGGCAGCGGACTGGCGCCGCTCGACCAGGTGCGGCTGCTGCTGGCACGCCCCGGCCCGTGGCCGGACGCCCTCGACGCCCTAGCGGCCACCGTGTCGCGCCGGATCTGGCGCTCGGCGTTCACGGCCTTCGGAAGCGCGACCCCGGACCCGAACGCCGCCCGGGCGTGGGACACGGCACTCGGACTGGTACTGCCGGACGGCGAACCGGACTCCGTGCTCGCGGACTGGCGGTACGCCGGGGAGGCGTACCGCGACGCGGTGCGCCGGCTCGCCGTCCTCCTGGCGGCGGACGGAACGGACCCCAGGACGGCCGGGCGCCTCGCCGCCCGGCTGCGGGAGAGTCTCGGCCTGCCGCCCCTCGGGACCGGCGGTCCGGGGGACCGGTGGACGAAGCGGGCGGACGAGTGGAGAACAAGGTGGCAGTGAACGAGGCGAACGAGCGGAGCGCGGCGGCGATGCCCACGCCCCCCGCGGACATCGTCGAGGCCGCACGGCTCGCGCCGGAGCACTGGATCAGCATGATCGACCCCGGCTGGGACGGCGAGGGCCTGCCGCCCGACCGGGTCGTGGTCGGCCGCTGGCGCACGGGAACGACCGGCGAGATCGAGGAGTGGGAGGACAACGAGGCGTACCGCCCCTCCCCGGAATCGCTCGGCTGGCCCGAACCCACCGACGACGTCGACGCGGCGCTCCAGCTCGCCGTCACCGGTTACGGACCGGCCGACGACGTCCTGCGGGCTCTGGCCGCCGCCGAGGTGGCGGTGCTGACCCTGCCGGACGGTGCGCCCGTGACCGCCGCCGTGGCGGACGGCGGACTCGTGGTCCCGGTCTTCACCGCCTCCCCCCACCTCGACCGCGTCGGCGGCTTCGCCTTCGACGTCGTCACCGCCCCGGCCCTCCTGGACCGCCTGCCGCCCGGCCACGCCCTCTACGTCAACCCGGCCGGCCCAGCGGGTGGCGTGCTGGAGCCCGACCAGCTCAGGGCACGTCTCTCCCGGACACCCGATGACGCTCCCCACGAGCCCGCCCCGGGCCCGTCCCCTCGTACATGACCGGCATGCCCGCGCCGGTCTCCTCCGTCATTGCGACGACCTTGTCCAGGGACACCTGGTGCGAGCCGTCGCCGCGGGCCCTCGGCTCCGGTTGTCGCTTCCGGCACGGGCCGCGAGGTAGAAATTGAGCCATGGAAGGAATGCGGTCATTCCGCCCGAACCGACGGTCGAGAGGCCGCTCTGACCAACGCGGGACCGACGGCCCGCGTCGCGATTCGTGGCCGGGGCCGCGCTCACTGCTCAGCCTGCGCACCACGGCGGGGCAGGCGTTCCTGTTGCAGGTCGTCGCCGTGTTGTTGCTGGTCGGAGCCGCGGTGACGGCCTTGGTGATCCAGGCCGACGGCGACAGCGAGAGAGAAGCCGAGCGCATGTCGGTGACAGCGGCCGAGTCCTTCGCGAACGCTCCGGGCACGGCCGAGGCACTGAGCGCGCCGAATCCGTCATCCGTCCTCCAGCCGCGAGCCGAAGCGGCCCGTCAAAGGGCGGGCGTGGACTTCGTGGTGGTCATGGACACCGAGGGGGTCCGCCTCACCTACCCCGACCCGAAGCAGATCGGGAAGAAGTTCGTCGGCACCATCGGCCCCGCACTGGAAGGCCGCACCGTCGTCGAGCGGGCGGGCGGACCGTCGCTGCCCGCCGGCGGAGGAGAGGCCGTGCAGGCCGTGGTCCCGGTGACCGGTGCCGACGGCTCCGTGGTCGGCCTGGTGTCCGCCGGGATCACGGTGGAGAACGTGGGTGACATGGTCGAACGGCAGCTGCCGATCATCCTCGCCACCGGCGTGGCCGCGCTCGTGCTGTCCACCGCGGGGGCGGCACTGGTGTCGAGCCGGCTGTGGAGGCAGACCCACGGCATGGGCCCGGCGGAGATGACCCGGATGTACGAGCACCACGACGCGGTGCTGCACGCCGTGCGGGAGGGCGTACTGATCACCGGGGCGGAAGGGCGAGTGCTGCTGGCCAATGACGAGGCACGACGTCTGCTGGGCCTCCCGGCGGACGCGGAGCGGCGCCGGACGGCGGACCTGGGGCTGGACGACGAGATGACGCGGTTGCTGGCGTCGGACGAGCCGGTCACGGACGCGGTGCGGCTGGTCGGGGACCGGCCGCTGGCGGTGAACAAACGGTCCACGGCCCCGTACGGGGGCCGGGCGGGCAGCGTGGTGACGCTGCGGGACACCACGGAGCTGGCCACCGTGACGGGGCGGGCGGAGGTCGCGCTGGAGCGGCTGAAGCTGCTGTACGACGCGGGGGCACGGATGGGTACCACGCTGGATGTGACGCGTACCGCTCAAGAACTGGCGGAGGTGTCCGTGCCGAAGTTCGCCGACGTCGTCACCGTGGAGCTGTGGGATTCCGTCCGGCGGGGCGAGGAGCCGCCGGACGCGGGCACCCTGCTGCGTCGTATCGTCGTCCACGGCCGGAACGGCGACTACGGCCTCTCACCCGTCGGCGAGCTGATCCGCTTCCCGCCCGACGGCCCCGGCGCCGCCGCGGTGGACAGCTGCCGGGCGGCCCTGGAGGCGGATCTCAGGACGTCCGACGGCTGGCGGGCACAGAACCCCGAGCGGGGGCGGCGGGTACTGGAACGGGGAGTCCACTCCCTCGTCGTGGCGCCGATGCGGGCGCGGGAGGCCTTGCTGGGAGTAGCGCATTTCTGGCGCGCGGACGCCTCCGCGCCGTTCGAGGAGGAGGACAAGTCCTTCGCCGAGGAGCTGACCGCCCGAGCCGCGATCGCCATCGACAACGCCCGCCGCTACACACGCGAGCACGCCATGGCCGTCACCCTGCAGCGCAGCCTCCTGCCCCGCGGCACGCCCGAACAGAACGCTCTGGAGGCGGCCTACCGGTACCTCCCGGCCCGGGCGGGGGTGGGTGGCGACTGGTTCGACGTCATCCCCCTGTCCGGCGCCCGTGTGGCACTGGTGGTCGGCGACGTCGTCGGCCACGGCCTGCACGCCGCGGCCACCATGGGCCGGCTCCGGACCGCCGTGTACAACTTCTCCACCCTGGACATGCCGCCCGAGGAACTGCTGAGCCATCTGGACGAACTGGTGGCCCACATCGACGCCCACGAGGCCGCCGCCGAAGAGCAGGACGGGCAGGAGATCACCGGGGCCACGTGCCTGTACGCCGTCTACGATCCCGTCTCCGGTCAGGTGACCGCCGCCACCGCCGGCCACCCGGGGCCCGCGGTCGTCCGGCCCGACGGGACCGTGACCTTCCCCCATCTGCCGGTCTCCCCACCGCTGGGGCTGGGTGCGACCCTGCCCTTCGAGGCCGCGGAGCTGACACTGCCCGAGGGCTCGAAACTCGTGCTGTACACCGACGGACTGATCCACGACCGCAACCGCTACCGCGACCCGGACACCGGGCTGGAGGCACTGCGTGCCGCCCTGACAGGAGCCGGCCGTACCCCGGAGGCCACCTGCACGGCGGTGATCGAGGCCATGCTGCCCGCTCAGCCGAGCGACGACATCGCGTTGCTCGTGGCCCGCACGCGGCGCCTCGACCCCTCGGACTTCGCCGAGTGGGACGTGGCCCGCGATCCCGCGGCGGTGGCGCCGGTCCGGGCCGCCTGCGCCCGGCAACTGGCCGACTGGGGTCTGCGCGACACCAGCTTCACCACCGAGCTGATCCTCAGCGAGCTCATCACCAACGCCATTCGCTACGGCGGCGACCCGATCACCGTGCGACTGCTGTACGACCGGAGCCTGATCTGCGAGGTGTCCGACGGCAGCAGCACCTCACCCCGCCTGCGCCGGGCGAAGACCACCGACGAGGGCGGCCGTGGCCTGTTCCTCGTCGCCCAGTACGCCGAACGCTGGGGCACCCGCTACGTCCCCGCGGGCAAGGTCATCTGGACCGAACAATCCCTCCACGGCGGTGCGGCGGAACCCGGTGACCCCGGCGCCGTCCCGCTCGACCTGTGGAACGACGAAGCCCTCTGACGGGGACGTGCCCGGGCCGCAGCCCGGAGCCCGTGGGCGGGAAACGCCTGCCCGGTCCGGGTCGACCCGCCGGCCGCCGGGCCGGAGCCCGCGGGGGCGGCCGAATGCGCCGGTCCGCGCCGCCTCCGTGCCACCCGTGCCTCCGATTCATTCCATCGGGGCCGAAGGGGCCGATCCCGGGCGACGGACGGTTCTCCTCTTCGACGATGAGGGCGGCGACCGGCGCGCGAGCGACCACGACCCGGTGCTCCCGCGAGTCGCACGGTCCGCGGTCCGGGTGAAATGAGAAGAGGGCAGGGGGACGGCATGCGTCTGACTCCGCACGAGGGGCAGCGCCCACTGGATCACATGGCGGCGGACGCCGCACGGCGGTGGCGAGAACGCGCGGCGCTGCCGGACCACTCCGAGGCCATGGCGCCGACGGCCCTCGGCGCGGCGCACCGGCCGCGCGGATGAGGGCGTCGACCATGCCTCGCTACTCACTCGCCGGCAAGACCGTGCTCATCACCGGCGCCGCCGGCGGCATCGGCACAGCCTGTGCCCGGGCCCTGCGGGCCCGGGGCGCGAACCTCGTGCTGGCCGGCCGCACCGCTTCCTCGGTCGCGGCGCTGGCGCGCGAACTGGGGGAAGAGGGAACGCTGCCCCTGAGCGTGGACGTGACGGACCGGGCGGCACTGGACGACGTGGTGGCCCGTACCGTGGACCGCTTCGGCCGGCTCGACGTCGTCTTCGCCAACGCGGGCATCGCCCCGGCGCGTCCCGCCACGGTCGCCACCGTCGATCCCGCGACGTTCGAGCGCGTGATCGAGGTGAATCTCCTGGGTGTCTGGCGTACCGCGCGGGCGGCGCTGCCCCAGATCCGCGCGCATCGCGGTCACGTCCTGGTCAACGCGTCCGTCTACGCCTACGTCAACGGCGTCGTGAACTGCGCCTACGCGGCCTCCAAAGCCGCGGTCGAGCAGTTCGCCCGGGCTCTGCGGGTCGAGCTGAGCACGCATGGGGCCACCGCCGGTGTCCTCTACCCGGGATGGGTCGAGACCGAGATGACCCGACCGGCCTTCGGCGGCGACGATCTGGCCACGAGGATGCGCGAAGCCGGCTTCCCCCGTGCCTTCGCCGCGCCGATTCCCGCGGAAGCCGTCGCGCTCCGTGTGGTGCAGGGAATCGAACGGCGTACCGCGAGCATCACGGTGCCCCGTCGCTGGCAGCCCGTCGGGATCCTGCGCGGCGTGGTCAACCCCCTCTGCGATCGCCTCCTGATCCGCAACACCGGCTTCCGGTCGATCCTGCGAGCGCTCGAGAACGGAGCGTCCGCGACCCCTCCGCACCCACCGGCTCCGACGCCGGGACCGCCGCACGCCGGCTCCCCCACCGCGCCGGCGCCCCCCGAACCGGAGTGAGTACCCATGTCCTCCGGAACGGCCGGCACACGCGCGAGGGCATGCGAGGGCACGGCGCCCGCGGTGGCCGGCCGCACAGGGCGCGGGGCAGGCCCCGACCCGGCAGACGACGCGTAGCAAGCATCCGGCCATCCGAAGGGACGGTGCGGCCGATGTCCGACAAGGCGACCGCCGCGAGCGGGTCCGCGAACGGTGCGACGCCGCCGGCACGCCGCTCCACCGCGCGCCTCGGCGCCCGCGCCAGGGCCTCCTTCGGCTCCGCCGAGCGCCCCGCCCCTCCCCGCCCGGTGCCGCCCGCGGACGAGGACGCGGTCAAGAAGGGAGCAGCGCGGCTGGGCGCGGTGGCAAGGTGGTCGTTCCGGCACTGCTGGGTCGTGCTCGGCTCGACGGCCTGCCTGCTCACACTGTGCGCCCTCGTCGGCCTGAGCGAAGGCACCCAGTGGTCCAACGGTGGATACAGTGCTGACGGCACGGCCGCCCGGCGCGCCGAGAAGGCCGCCCGGCAGTTCGCCGCCGGCACGCCGGACCTCATCCTCTACGCCCGGTCCGACCGCTCGGTCGACGCCCCCGAGGTGGCGGAGCAGGGACGGCGGCTGACCGAACGCGCCGCCCGGTCCCCGGGGGTCGCGTCGGCACTGTCGTACTGGAGCACCGGGCTGGACCCCCTCCGCGCGTCCCACGAACGCGGCGCCCTGGTGCGTATCGACCTCGAAGGCGGCGAGTCCGGGGCCGCCCGCACCGCACGCACCCTGGTGCCGGCCCTGCGCTCCGCAGCCCCGGAACTGACCCTGTCGGTGAGCGGTCCCGCCTGGGTCAACGTCACCGCCACCGACCAGGCGGAGCGCGACCTGTTCCACTCGGAACTGTTCAACCTGCCCGTGACGTTCCTGGTCCTGGTGCTGGCCTTCGGCTCCCTGGGCGCCACGCTCGTACCCCTGGCGATCGGTGCGACCGCGATGTCGGGAGCCGTGGCCCTGCTGGCGGTCGCGACCAGACTCACACCGGTCTCGGTCTTCGCCGTCAACCTCAGCTGCGCCCTCGGCTTCGGCCTCGCCGTCGACTACGCCCTGTTCACCCTCTCGCGCTACCGCGAGGAGCGGAACCGCGGCCTGGGTCCGGAGGACGCGGTGGGGCGGGCGATGTCCACCACCGGCCGGGCCGTGATGTTCTGCGCCCTGACCATGGCCTGGTGCATGGCGGCGCTGCTCGTGTTCCCCCTGGGGCTGATCCGTTCGCTGGCGATCGCGTCGCTCGTGGTCGTCGCGTTCTGCGCGGCGGGCACCCTGTTCCTGATTCCCGCCCTGGTGGCCGCCCTGGGCGGCCGGCTCGACCGGTCGCACACGTCCCGCCGTCCGCCGTGGAGCCGTCCCTCCACCGACCCCTCGGTGAGTCCGGCGTGGCGCCGGGTCGCGCTCACGGTGACCCGACGGCCGGTGCTGTGGGCGATGGCCGGGTCCGCCCTGCTGCTCGGGCTGGCCGCGCCCGTCACCGGGCTCCGGCCCGCCCTGATGGACGAGTCCGTCCTGCCGGCCCATGCCGAGGCGCGGACCGCCGCCGGGGAGGTCCGCGCGGACTTCCCCCACCCGCCCGACCGGCAACTGTCCGTGGTGCTGCCTCGAACGGACCCGGTGGCCCGGGCGGCCGAGCTGGACGCCTACGCGCGACGTCTGGCGGCACTGCCCGGTGCCGCCCGGGTGAGCACCGCGGCGGGGGACTACACCCACGGCAGGCTCACCGGGGCACGGCACGGCGGGGCGACCCGGCAGCGCGGGACGCTGGTGGTGGTGTTCGCGGCGGAACCCGTCCAGTCGAGGAGCACCGCGGCACTCGTCGACGCGGTGCGCGGTACTCCGGCGCCGGGGCCCGCGCAGGTCGCGGGGACCGCCGCCCATCTCGCCGACACCCGGAAGGCCGTGACGGCCGCGCTGCCCTGGTGGTCGACGCTGATGCTCAGCGGTGTGTTCGGCATGCTGCTCCTCTTCACCAGAAGCCTGTTCGTCGCGCTCAAGGCCGCGCTCCTGGGCGCTCTGGCCATCGGTGCGGCGCTCGGACTGATGGTCCTGCTCTTCCAGCGGTGGCAGATCCTCGGACCGCCGGCCGGAGGGGGCGAGGGCGTACTGGAGATCACCATGCCGCTGCTCGCCGCCGCCCTGGCGTTCGGCCTCTGCGTGGACTACGAGGTCCTCCTCGTCTCCCGGATGGCGGAGGAATGGCGCCGGACCCGCCACAACACCGCCTCCATCGTGTTCGGCGTCGAACACACCGGGCGGCTGTTCACCGCCGCCGCGCTGGTCGTCGCCGTCAGCATGGGCGCCCTGATGCTGTCCCAGGTCAGCCTCCTGGTGGTCCTCGGCGCCACGATGGCCGCGATCGTCGTCCTCGACGCCACCGTCGTGCGGGGCGTCCTCGTCCCGGCGGTGATGCAGATGGCCGGCGGGGCCAACTGGTGGACGCCGACGCTGCGCCGGCGCACCGCCCCCGCGGGCCGGCCCGCCGAGGCGGAGACAGGGTGACCGCCGCCCGAATCCGGACGGCATCCCTCCTGCCTGCCTGCCGACCTACTGACTGACCTACCTACCTACCTACCTACCGACAATCATCGTGAGGAGCTCCATGACCGAGCTGGCTCAAGCCGTCGCCGTGATCGGCACCGCCTGCCGACTTCCGGGTGGCATCAGTGATCTGGCCGGACTCTGGACCGCCTTGGTCAAGGGAGACGACCTGGTCGGGGAAGTCCCACCGGACCGGTTCGACGCGGCGGACTTCCTGGACGGGGGCCGGCGCCGGCCCGGACGCTCCTACACCGTGGCCGGCGGCTTCCTGCCGGACGTCCAGGGCTTCGACTGCGAGTACTTCCGCGGCATCTCCCCGCGAGAAGCACAGCACATGGACCCACAGCAGCGGATGCTGCTGGAACTGGCGGTCGAGGCGCTGGACGACGCGGGTGTGGACCCGGCGACCTGCGCGGGGACCGACGGCGCGGTCTTCGTCGGCTGCTCCAGCCACGACTTCGGCCGTCTCGCGCAGGCCAGGCCCGGCAGGGGCGACGTCCACTCGATGACGGGCATCGCCCTGGCCAACACCGCCAACCGCATCTCGCACCTGCTGGACTGGCACGGCGAGAGCTTCGCGCTCGACACGGCCTGCTCCTCGGCGCTCACCGCGGTCCACCGGGCGTACGAGCACCTGTGCGCCGGCCGCACCCGGCTGGCCCTCGCGGGCGGCGTCAACATCCTCCTGGACCCCCGCGTGTTCGCCGGGTTCTCCGCCGCGTCGATGCTGTCGCCCACCGGCCGGTGCCGGGCCTTCTCGGCGGACGCGGACGGCTACGTCCGCTCCGAGGGCGGCGGCCTGCTGCTGCTCAAACGGCTGCCCGACGCCCTGGCCGACGGCGACCGCGTCCACGCGGTCATCCTCGGCAGCGGTGCCAACAACGACGGCCGCACCCCGGGCATCGCCCTGCCGAACGGGACGGCGCAGCAGAGCCTGCTGACGACCACCTACGCCGCGGCCTCGGTGCACCCGGACCGTCTCGTCTACGTCGAAGCCCACGGAACCGGCACCGCGATCGGCGACCCCATCGAGTGCGAGGCCATCGGCCGCGCACTCGGGACCCGGCGCACCGTCGGCCCGCTGCCCATCGGCTCGGTGAAGACCAATCTGGGGCACCTGGAACCGGCCTCCGGAGTGCCCGGCCTGCTGAAGGCCATCCTGGTGCTGCGGCACGGCCTGGTGCCGCCCACCCTGCACGCCCAGCCGCTGAACCCGCGCATCGGCTTCCAGGACCTCAACCTGAGCCCCACCGTCCGGCCGCACCGCGTGGAGGTGTCCCCCGACGCGGTGGTCGGCGTCAACTCGTTCGGCTTCGGCGGGGCCAACGCGCATGTGCTGCTGGGCCCCGCCCCGGCCGTTCCCGGCCCTCGGGCGGCGGTCGGGGGCCCACTGCCCGTCATGGTGACCGCCCGGGGCCCAGGCGCCCTCACCGAGGCGTGCGGCCGGCTGGCCGAGCGACTCGAGGAAGCCGACGCGAGCACCTTCTACGGCGTCGCCCACACCACGACGCGGCGGCGGGCCCGGCACGACCACCGCACCGTGGTGCTGGCCGAGAACGGACAGGAGGCGGCGTCCGCCCTGACGGCAGCCGCCCACGGAGAACGTCCGGCGCCGGGCTCGGCCACGGCCAGAGCGGTGGCGCACGGCCGTGTGGCGTTCGCCTTCTCCGGGAACGGGTCGCAGTGGCCCGGCATGGGAGCCGAGCTGCTGCGCACCGAGCCGGCCTTCCGGCGGGCCGTGGAGGACGTCGCCGGCGTACTCGACGGACTGCTGGGATGGTCCGTCGTCGACGCGCTGGCGGCGGGCGACGCGGGGCGGCTGAAGTCCACCGAAGTGGCCCAGCCGTTGCTGTTCGCCTACCAGCTCGGTGTCGTCGAGGCACTGCGCGCACACGGTGTGCGGCCGCGGGCCGTCGTCGGTCACAGCGTCGGCGAGATCGCCGCGGCCTGCGTGGCCGGAGCGCTCGACCTGGAGTCCGCCGCCCGCGTGGTCGCCGCGCGCAGCCGGGCCCAGGAAGCCACGGCCGGCACGGGGCGCATGGCGGCCGTCGGACTGGCCGAGGAAGAACTGGCGGCCGAACTCGCCGCGTACGACGGCCGGCTCGAACTGGCCGGGGTCAACAGCAGGACCGACACCACGGTCGCCGGACCGGGCGCCGACGTGGCACTCCTCGGCCGAACCGTGCAGGAGCGCGGCGTGTTCGCCCGCGAGCTGGACCTCGACTACGCCTTTCACAGCGCCGCCATGGACCCCATCAGGGAGCCCCTGCTCACCGGCCTCGCCGGCCTCCCGTCCACCGAACCCACGATGCCGTACGCCTCCACGGTGACCGGCCGCCTCTGGGACGCCGGCCCGCTGGACGCCGAGTACTGGTGGCGGAACGTCCGCGAGCCCGTGCGGTTCGCCCCCGCCGTCGAGGCGCTGGCCGCCGAGGGCTTCGACGTCTTCGTCGAGATCGGTCCGCACTCCGTGCTCGGCCCCTACCTGCGCCGGCTGACCCAGAGCGGCACCTCGCCCGCCGCGGTGGTGAGAACCGGCTCCCGGCGCGCCGACGGCCCGGCGGCCCTCAGAGGAACCGTCGCCCACCTGCTGGCCGCCGGAGCCGACGTCGACACCGACGTGCACTTCCCCCGGCCGGCACCACCGGTGGAACTGCCCGCCTACCCGTGGCAGCGGGAGCGGTACTGGGAGGCCGAGCCCGGCTGGTGGTCCGGCATCGCCAGCGACGGTGTACCCCTGCACCCGCTGCTCGGGCAGCGTGCCGTCACGGCCGGACCCGCCTGGCACGGCGTGCTGAGCACGGTACGCAGCCCATGGCTGTCCGAGCACCGGATCGGCCGGACCACCGTGCTGCCGGCCACCGGACACCTCGAAGCCGCACTCGCCGCCGGTCGTCACCACCTCGACACGACCGCGCTGGAAGTCACCGACCTCTCGATCACCAGCGCCTGCCTCCTGCCCGGCGAGGACAGCACCGACGACCTGCTCCTCCAGACCGCTCTGGACCCGCGGACCGGTACCGTGACCATCGCCGGCCGCACCGGACCGGACGCGCCCTGGCAGCACCACGCGCAGGGACGGGTGCGCCGCCTCCTGCGACCGGCGCCCGCCCCCCTCGACCTGGCCGCGCTGCGCGCCCGGCTCCACCCCGACCCCGTGCCCGCCGACGCGCACTACCGGGGCCTGGCCGCCAGCGGCATCACGCACGGCCCGGCCTTCCAGGTCCTCACCGAGTTCCGGCTCGGCGAGGGGGAACTGCTGGCCTCCTACCGCACCGACCAGAGCACCGACGGCTACCTCGCCCACCCGGTGATCACCGACGGTGCCCTCCAGGCCGGAGCCCCGCTGCTGGCCGCACTGACGGGCGACGCGCTCTTCCTGCCCGCCGAGCTGACGGCCGTGCGCCTGTGGCACCCGCCGGCGTCCGAGGGCCACCTGCACCTGCGGCTCGTCCGGGCGACCGGCCGGGAAGCCGTCTGGGACGTGTCGCTGACGGACCGGGACGGCCGGGTCCACATGGAACTGGAAGGCTGCCGGCTGCGTCGGTTCGACCTGCACGACGACACCCCCGCCGCGTTGCGGGAACTCGTCCTCCGCGCGGCGCCACGGGGCGGCGCCGCACCGGTGCGGCTGCCCGCTCCCGCCGAGCTGATGACCCGGACCGGCCCCGCCCGCGCGCGCCTGCGCGACAGCATCGACGACCACTACGAGCAGGTGACGGCCCGGACCGGAGAGATCGCGGCACTGTTCGCCCGCCGCGCCGTCGAGACGCTCCTCCCGGGCAGGCCCGACTTCGGCCTCGACGACCTGTGCGAAGCCGGCGCGCTGCCGGAATACCGGCCCTACCTCCGCCGGCTGGCCACGACCATGTGCGCGTTCGGCCTCGCCGAGCGGACCACCCGTGACCACTGGCGGCTGACCGGACAGGACACCGCCACCGGCCCCCTGGACCGGATCCGCCCCCTGCTCGCCGACCTGCCCGACGCGCTGACCCTGACCCTGCCGGGTCTCCGCTGCGGGCTGCGACTCGCCCGCCTGCTGCGCGGAGAGGACGACCCCCGCGAGGTCCTCTTCGGCGAGGCCGACCAGCACTTCCTCACCCAGCTCTACGGCAACGCACCCCACCTGCGCCTGCACAACGCCTACGCCGCGGAGCTGCTCGACGCGATGGTCGAGCACTGGCCCGCCGACCGGCCCCTGCGCATCCTGGAAGTGGGCGCCGGGACCGGCGGCATGACCGGCGCGCTGCTGCCCGTCCTGCCCCCCGAGCGCACCCGCTACGTGTTCACCGACCGCTCGGCCGGCTTCCTGGGGAAGGCGAAGGCCCGGTTCGCCGCCTACGACTTCGTCGAGTACACCACCTTCGACCTCGACCGCGACCCCGCCGAACAGGGCATGCGGCCGCACGAGTTCGACGTGGTGATCGCCGCCAACGCGCTGCACACCGCAAAGGACCTGGCCGCCGCCGTCGGCCGGCTCGCCGCGCTGCTCGCCGACGAAGGCATGCTGCTGGCGCTGGAGAGCCACGACAGCGACTGGGTGTCCACCTTCTTCGGCGTGCTGGACGACTACTGGGACTACACGGACACCGCCCTGCGGCAGGACTCGCCCCTCCTCACCCGTGCGCAGTGGAAGGAACTGCTCGGCGCCCACGGCTTCGACGCCGTGGCCTGCACCGGGGAGGCACCGGACGTGGAGCGCGCGAGTGACTCGGTGATCCTCGCCCGCCGCGCGACCGCCCCCGCCATCACCTGCCCGCCGCCCGCCGAGGCGCCGCCACCGGCCGGCCGGTGGCTGGTGGCGGCGGCCGCCCCCGACGCACTGGCCGGTCCCCTCGCCGACGCGCTCGGCACCCGGCCCCTGCCGCTGGACGTGACGGACTGGGCCGCGACGGTGCCGTCCGGGCCCGATGCCTCCGTGCGCGTGGCCCTGCTGCTGGACCCCGCCTACCCGGCCGGCCCCACCGCCCCGGCGTCCGACCCGGCCGCCGCGATCACCCGCGCCGCCTGCCGCATCCGGGACGTGGTGGCCGCTCTCGGTACCTGCCGGGAAACCTCGCTGTGGCTGATCCTGCCCCCGACCGGTCTCTTCCCGGCCCCGGAACGCCCCCAGGCACCCGAGGCCGCCGCCCTCTGGGCGCTCGGCCGCACCGTCGCCAGCGAGTATCCCGCGACCGAGGTGCGGATGATCTCGCTGGAACGCTCGGGAGACACCGCACGGGACTCGGCGCGGCTGCTCGCCGAACTGCACGACCCCGGGGCCGAACGGGAGATCGTCCTGACCGGGGCCGGCCGCTTCGTCCCCCGGTTCACCACGGCCGCGCCACCGGTCCGCCGGCAGACCGACGGATACCGGCTGAGCCTGCGCGACCCCGGCATGGCCCACCGCCTGGTCTGGGAACCGCAGGAGGTCCCCGCCCCCGCGGCAGGCGAGGTGCTGGTCGCCGTACGGGCCGCCGCCCTGAACTACCGCGACGTGATGCTCGCCACCGGCCTGATCCCCGACGACCGGCCGGTACCCGGTCTCCAGGGACCCGCTCTGGGGCTGGAGGGCGCCGGTGAGGTGGTCGCCGTGGGAGCCGGAGTGACCGGCCTCGCCCCCGGTGACCGCGTCTTCGGCAGCGGAGTGGGCTGGTTCGCCTCGCACGTCGCCGTCCGGGCCGAGCAGCTGGGACGGGTCCCGGAGCGGATGTCCTTCACCGAGGCGGCCACCCTCCCCGCGGTCTTCCTCACCGTCCAGTACGGGCTGGAGCGCCTGGCCCGCCTGCGCGCCGGAGAGCGGGTGCTGGTCCACGGCGCGGCCGGTGGAGTGGGCCTGGCCGCCCTGCAGTACGCGTCGTCCGTCGGCGCCGAGGTCATCGCGACCGCCGGTACGCCGGCCAAGCGCGACCTGCTGCGGATGCTCGGCGTGCGGCACGTCCTCAACTCGCGGGACCTGCGCTTCGCCGAGGACGTCCGCGAACTGACCGACGGACGCGGTGTGGACGTGGTGCTCAACTCCCTCGCGGGCGAGGCCATCGCACGCGGTCTGGAATGCCTGAGCCCCGGCGGCCGGTTCGTCGAACTCGGCAAGCGCGACCTGTACGCCAACACCCCCGTCCTCCTGGGGCCCTTCCGGCGCAACATCGCCTACTTCGGCGTCGACGTGGCGACCCTTCCCGAGCAGCTGCCGAACGTCGCGGCCGAGGAGTTCACCGAACTGTGCCGCCGGGTCACCGACGGCCGGTACCGGCCGCTGCCCCACCAGGTCCACTCCGCCGACGCGGTGCCCGAGGCGTTCCGCTCCCTGCGCCACTCCAGACACCTGGGCAAGATCGTCGTCGAACTGGGCGGGCCGGTCGCGGTGGAGCAGCCGATGCTCCCGGCGGCCCTGGACGCCACCGGCAGCTACCTGGTCACCGGAGGTCTGGGCGGACTCGGGGCGGCGCTGGCGGAGCACCTGGTGCGACGGGGAGCCCGGCACCTGATCCTGGTCGGCCGGCGGGGCGCGGACTCTCCCGAGGCGCCCGCGCTGCTGAAGCGGCTCGCGACGGCCGGGGCACGGGTGACGACGCTCGCCGGCGACGCGGCCGACCGCGAGACGATGCGGCGGGCGATCGCCGACGCCGACGACGCGGGCCGCCCGGTGCGGGGCGTCCTGCACGCGGCGATGGTCCTCGACGACGCCCCGCTCGCCCAGCTGACGGCCGAACGCTTCGACGCCGTCCTGCACCCCAAGGTGCGCGGAGCCGCCGTACTGTCCGAACTCACCCTGGACCGCGAACTGGACTTCTTCCACGTGTGCTCCTCGGTGGCCGCCCTGGCCGGCAACAAGCTCCAGAGCGCCTACGTCGCCGCCAACGCCTATCTGGAGGCCCTGGTCAGGCAACGGCGCGCCCGGGGCCTGCCGGGGTCCGCCCAGGTCCTGGGCGGTGTCGCCGAGACCGGCTTCGTCGTCCGCACCGGTTTCGAACAGACGCTGCACCGCCTGGGTTTCGGCTCGGTCACGCCGGAGGAGATCTGGCAGGCGCTCGAGAGACAACTCGGACACGGTCCCCACGTCGGGGTGTTCGGCCGGATGGACTGGGAGCGGATGGGCCAGTTGCTCGCCGGGCTGAACCCGCCCGCCTTCGCCGCGTGCCGTCAGGCCGCCGGACGCACGGGGGTCGGCCGTGCCGAGGCGCTGCGCTCCAGGCTCGCCGCGCTCGGTGACGACGAGGCGGTGGAAGCGGTCTCCGCCGAGCTGGCCGCGCTGGTGGCCGAGGTCGTGCAGACCACCCCCGAACGCGTCGACCGCACCTGCAAACTGGACCAGCTGGGACTCGACTCGCTCATGGTCGTCGAACTCTCCGTCGGCGTGGACCGCGCGCTGGGATGCAACATCCCCGCGCTGGAGTTCATGGCGGCGAGCTGCCTCGACGATCTGGCACGCCGGATCCTGCCGATGGTCGCCGGAGGCACCCGATGACCGGCCTCCCGGACCGCCCGGCGGTGAAACTCGACGAACTGCCGTGGTGGCGGCCGCTGGTGGTGCAGGTCGCCGGCCGGCCCCACCCGGACGACACCGCGCTGGGCGTCTTCGTCCGCCAGCTCACCGCGGCGTTCGAAGAACAGGGACACGCCGTCGTGGAATCGTCGCACGGCGACGTCGACCTGCTGCTGATCGTCACGCACATCCCCACCGGTCCGCAGCCCCTGCCCGACCGGGTTCCCGAGCAGAGCCCACCGCTGAGCGCCCGGACGTGCGGCGAACTCGGGCTGCGCGTCGGCTCGCGCCGGACGGTGGTGATCGCCCAGGTCCCCGAGCGGCTCGCCGGCCTGCGGCACACCGAAGCGGTCGAGATCGGGCGGACCGTCATGGCCCGGACAGCGGCCCCCCGCGTGGTCCTGGTCGGCCGCGGCGGGCGGGAAGCCACCCTGTTCACCCTGGAAGGCGGCCATCCCACCGAGACCGGGCGGCCGGCCGACCGGATCCGCGACCGGCTGGTCACCGCCGCCTGCGCCCGGGACGTCGGCGACCGCTACGACGTGGTCCGCGACGCCCTGCCCGCCACCGCCTGGGCCGCCTCCCCGGCACCGGCACACCTGGCGGAGGCCGGGCGGCGCATGGGCCGGCTCGGCCTGCTCCCCGAACCGGTCCGGATCGACCGCTACGTCTCGGACGGCCTCGCCTCGCTGTACCGCGAGTACCTCGGCTGGAAGCGCCTCAGCGAGGGCATGCTGTTCCTCTACGACCCCGGCCTCGACGCCGTCGTGGTCACCGCCTCCGGCAGCTGGGACGTCGACAAGCGGGACCTGCGCGAGGACGAGGTCACCGTGCTCCACCCCCGCAGCCACGGCGAGCGCCTGCGGGTCCTCGCCCCGGAGGGAGTCGACCCCAAGGGGCCGTCGGTGGAGGCTTGGGAGGTGTGCGCCCTGCTCTCCTCCGTTCCCACCGTCCGTCTCGGGCGGTCGGCGAGCGGGCACTGGGTCGTGGACCCCGACGGCGAACGCACGGCCCCGCTCATCCGCGGCGGCGTGCACGCCCACGTGGGAGTCGACCGGGCCGACGCGGCGGTCATCGAGTCGGTACCGCCCAACCGGGAGCTGTACCCGTACGGCTTCGGCTGCGGGACCGACCTGATGGCCGACGTGGCGGCCGACACCGCCGCCCGGTCGCAGGCCGTCAACGATGCCGCGGATCCCAGGCTGTACGTCCGCTGGCCGATGCTCTACCACGGCGAGATGGCGGTGGAACTGTGGAAGCCCGGCCTCCCCGAACGCCCGCTCCAGGGACTGCTGGACACGTACGCCCACGCCGTCCGTTACACCCCCGACCACGTCGACCAGCCGCTGTAGCACCGGAAGGAGAACGACGCTCGTGACATCACCCACCCCGCCCCCGTCCGTCGCCGGCCACTGGACCGTGCCCGCCGGCGCGGCGAGCACCTTCTCCTGGGAGTACGACGACGGCCGCGAACGACTGCTCGCGCTCTACCAGCGCGGCAAGGACCGGCAGTGGGACGCCGTACGCAGGATCGACTGGCAGCTCGACGTGGACCCCGCCGACCCCCTGGGCACCCCCGACGAGGCGCTCCCGCTGTACGGCACTCCGTACTGGGAACGTCTGGGACCCGAGCGGCGCGGCGAACTGCGGCGACACGTCGCCGCCTGGCAGTTCAGCCAGTTCCTGCACGGTGAGCAGGGCGCCATGATCTGCTCGGCCCGCATCGTGGAGACCACGCCCGGCCTCGACGCCAAGTTCTTCGCGGCGACCCAGACCATGGACGAGGCCCGCCACGTCGAGATCTTCTCCCGCTTCCTGCGGGAGAAGATCGGCCTGAGCTACCCGGTCAACGACAGTCTGCGCACGCTGCTGGACGACACGCTGCGCGACTCCCGCTGGGACATGCCGTACCTGGGGATGCAGGTCCTCGTCGAAGGGCTGGCGCTGGCGGCGTTCGGGCTGCTGCGCGACACCACCCGCCGGCCCCTTCCCCGGCACCTGCTCGCCTACGTCATGCAGGACGAGGCCCGCCACGTGGCGTTCGGCCGGATGGCCATGAGGGACCACTACCGGGGCCTGACCGCGAACGAACTGGCCGAGCGCGAGGAATTCGTCATCGAGGGCTGCCACCTGATGCGGAACCGGCTGCGCGGCACCGAGGTGCTGGAGAACTTCGGTGTGCCCCGGGCGGCGGCCGTCCGCATCACGGAGGAGAGCGACTACCTCCGCGTCTTCCGCCGGGCGTTGTTCTCCCGGATCGCGCCCTGCGTCAGGGACCTCGGGCTGTGGAGCCCCGAGGTCCGGGAGGCGTTCGCCAACCTGTGTGACGGGGACGTGCGGGGGAGCGACCTGGACCGGCTGATGCGCCAGGACGACGAACTCGCCGAGGCGCTGGACGCGGAGCGGTTCGCCGCCGAGGAGACGGCGCGCACGGCGGAGGTCACCGCGATGATCTCCCTGGGAGAGGACACGGGCCGGTGACGCCGCCACGGCGCCCGCCACGGTCCGACCACGGGAGAACACCCGACGAACCGACCGGCGTCGCCGCCGGGCACTGACCCGCACGCCCCCGCGGCCCGTGGACCGCGGGGGCGTACGGGGGCGGCGTGCGGGGGGCGTCGCGCGTTCCGGCCGTCGGCACACCGGTCCGATCCGGCACGGGACGCCCGCGGCGTCCTCGGCGTTCGCCCGCCGCGACCCGGGACCACCACCGCCTGCCGGTCCGGGGTACGAGGACCGGTCGGGACCGAGCACCGCCCGCTCCGTGCCGGCCGGCGATGTCAGCGGTTGATGCCCGCCCAGAACTCGTCGAAGGACATCCGGCGGTCACCGTCGGTGTCGAGCGACTCGATCAGTCCCCGGGCCTGGGCCTCGGTGATCTCGGTGCCCTCCAGCTCCGCCACGACCCGCCGGTACTCGTCCGCGGTGACCAAGCCGTCACCGTCCACGTCGTAGCGCTCGAAGACGCTCCGCGCCGCCTTCTCCACCATGTCCGCCATCTACCTCGTCCTTTCGTGATCTTCGATGCCGGCGCCAGCGTATCCGCCCGCGCCGGTCTCGGAGCGACCGAGGGATCAGGCTCTCGTGCCCGCCCCGGCAGACGGCCGTCAGGCACCGTCCGCCGGACATCGCCGAGCCGGCCCGCCCGGTGGCGCCGCCCCTCACCGGCTACGAGGCGCCGCGCAGGCCGTCCAGCAGTGCGCGGACCAGCCCTTCCGCCCGCACCGGTGCCTCGGCGCCCCGGCCGGTCAGCAGCAGACAGAGAGTCGAGCCGATCAGGGCGCCCACCACCGCGCCGACATCGGCGTCGGCGCGGAACCCACCGCTCCTCACGCCCGCGCGCAGCAGACCGGCGACGGTCGTGTGCCGCCCGCACCGGCGATCCGAGGGACCCGTGTGCGCGTCAACCGCCGGGGCTCGCACGGACCAGGCCGCTCTGGTAGGCGATCACGACCAGTTGGGCGCGGTCGCGGGCGTTGAGCTTGGTCATCGCGCGGGAGACGTGGCTGCGCACGGTCAGTGGGCTCAGCACCAGCTGGTCGGCGATCTCGTGGTTGGACCTGCCGAGCGCGGCCAGCGCCATGACCTCACGCTCGCGGTCGGTGAGCAGGGTGAGGTGCTCCGGCGACGTGAGGGGCCCGTCGTCGACCGGGGTGGCCAGGAAACGGGTGATCAGCGCCCGGGTGGCCGAGGGGGAGAGCAGGGAGTCACCGGCCGCCACGGTGCGGATGCCGTCCAGCAGGACGTCCGGGCCCACGTCCTTGCCGAGGAAGCCGCTCGCCCCGGCGCGCAGGGCCTTGGCGACGTTCTCGTCGTTCTCGAAGGTGGTGAGGATCAGGACCCGGGTGGCGGCCAGTTCCGGTCGGGAGCAGATGTCTGCGGTGGCGGTCAGACCGTCGGTGCCGGGCATGCGGATGTCCATGAGGACCACGTCGGGCGTGTGGAGGCGGGTGAGGTCGATCGCCTCCCGCCCGTCGGTGGCCTCCGCGACGACGGTCAGACCGGGGTCTGAGTCGATGAGGATGCGGAAGGTGGCCCGCAGCAGGGCCTGGTCGTCGGCGAGCAGGACGCGGATGGTCATGGGGCGGTGCCTTCGTCGTGGCCGTGCAGGGGAAGGGTGCAGACGACCTCGAAGCCGCCCTCCGGCCGGGACCCCGCGCGGAAGGTGCCGCCCGCGGCGAGGGCCCGTTCGCGCATGCCGAGAAGCCCGAAGCCGCGCCCGGAGGCGTGAGCGGACCCGGGCCGGGGCACGGGACCGGCGGTGTCGTTGGTGATCGTCAGGGTGAGGAAGTGAGGGGTGTGGGCGAGCCGCACCCGCGCGGTGCGGGTGCCCGCGTGCTTGGTGACGTTGGTGAGGGCCTCCTGGACGATCCGGTACGCCGTCAGGTCCAGCCCCGGTGCGAGCGGCCGTGGCCGGCCCTCCTCGATGATGGTCACGTCCAGGCCGGCCGTCGCACAGGCGGCCACCAGGCCGGGCAGCTGCGCCAGGCCGGGCGCGGGCGCCAGCTCGTCGTCGGTGTCGGTGTCCTGGCGCAGCAGTCCGACGGTGGCCTTGAGTTCACGCAGGGCCGCCGCGGTGGTCCCGGAGAGTTCACCCAGGATCTCGTACGCCTTCTCGGGATCGGCCCGTGCGAGGTGGGCGGCGGTGCCCGCCTGAGCGTTGGCCAGGGCGAGGTGGTGGGCGACGACGTCGTGGAGTTCGCGGGCGATGCGCATACGTTCCTGGACGACGCGGTGGCGGGCCTCCTCCTCGCGCTCGCGGGCGATGTGCTCGGCCCTGGCGGCGGCGTACTCGCGGCGGACCCGCACATAGCCGCCGAGCGCCGCGGACAGCGGCACCCAGGCCGCCGGATTGACCAGGCCGATGATCCACTGGTCCCGAAGCGAGCCGTGGAACAGACCGGAGACGACCATCAGAGCGGTGACCGCCAGCGCGCTGTACCAGGCCGTCCGGCGCTCGGTGCGCAGGCTGACCGAGTACTGCGCGACCATGAGCGGGCCCATGTTCATGGCCGTCACGAGGTGTCCCATGGCGGCCAGGGCCACCATGCTCAGCGCGGTCACCGCCAGCACCGGGAGGGGATGGCCGTGGCGCCGGGGCAGTGCGGCACAGGCGAGCGCGGACACGGCGACGGCGGGCCACAGCGGGGGCGGTCCCGGCATCACGGACAAAGACAGGAGACAGCCGGAGACGGCGATCGCGAACAGCGACACGAGGAGGACGGCCTCGGCCGTCCGGGGACGGCTCGCCGCCCGTTGTCGCCAAGGTGTGCTCATGGTGCGTTCTCCGGGTCGGGCCTGTGAGGACATCGTGACAGACACGGGCCGCGCGGCCGTGGGAGACGGCAGCGCGGCCCGTCGGCGAGGGATGCGGATCAGATGCGGACCGGTTCCCGGGGGCGCTGGTCGCCGCCCGCGGGAGTGGACCGCTCGGTGAGTCCGGTGCCCTCGACGTCGACACGGGGCAGTACCCTGTCGAGCCATCGAGGGAGCCACCAGGCCTTGTCCCCCAGGAGGGCGAGGACGGCGGGCACCAGGGCCATGCGGACGACGAAGGCGTCGAAGAGGACGGCGACGGCGAGGCCGAAGCCGATCGTCTTGATCATGGACTCGCCGGACCCGATGAATCCGGAGAAGACCGCGATCATGATCACCGCGGCGGCGACGACCACGCGGGCGCTGTGCCGGAAGCCCGTGACGACCGCCTGGGCGGGGCGTTCGCCGTGGACGTAGGCCTCGCGCATGCGGGCGACGAGGAAGACCTCGTAGTCCATGGCCAGGCCGAAGACGATGCCCACCAGGAAGATCGGCATGAGGCTCATGATCGGGCCGGTCTGCTCGACGCCCAGCAGTTCGGCGCCCCAGCCCCACTGGAAGACCGCGACGACCGTGCCGAGCGAGGCGAGGACGGAGAGCAGGAAGCCGAGGGCCGCCTTGACGGGCACGAGTACGGAGCGGAAGACGACCAGGAGCAGCAGCAGGGAGAGCAGCACGATGACGGTCAGGTAGGGCACCAGGGCGTCCTGCAGGGCCTGGGCGACGTCGATGTTCATCGCGGTGCTGCCGGTGACCTCGAAGGTCGCGCCGGTGTCCGCCTCCAGGCCGGGGCGCTCGGCGCGGATGGTCTGGACGATGTCCTTGGTGGCCTCGTCGTTCGGGCCGGTGGCCGGGACCGCGGAGAAGAGGGCGGTGTCCCCGGCTTCGTTGAGCTGCGGGGGCGTGACGGACACGACGCCCTCGGTGTCCTTGATCTGCTCGGCGATCGTCGTCGCGGCCGCCTTGGGGTCCGCGGCTCCCTTGACGTCGGCGACGATGGTCAGCGGGCCGTTGAAGCCGGCCCCGAAGCCGTCGGCCAGGGCGTCGTAGGCGCGTCGTTCCGTCGTCGACGTGGGCTTGGCCTCGGCGCCGGGCATGCCCATCTCCAGCTGGGTGGCGGGCAGGGCCAGGGCTCCCAGACCGGCGACGCCCAGGAGCAGCACGGCCACGGGGCGGCGCATCACGAAGCGGGCCCAGCGGGTGCCGCCGTTGTCGGCGGACTCGGAGTGGTGCCCGACGTTGCCGCCCCGCTTGCCGGCCTTGCGGACCTTGCGGGACAGAACGGCGTTCGGCCACATGCCGAGCAGCGCGGGGACCAGGGTCAGGGCGACCAGGACGCCGATGGCGACCGCTCCGGCGGCGCACAGGCCCATCTTGGTCAGCATCGGCACGCCGACCACGGACAGCCCGGCGAGCGCGATGATCACGGTCAGGCCGGCGAAGACCACGGCGGAACCGGCCGTGCCGACCGCGAGACCCGCCGCTTCCCGCGGGTCGTGCCCGTTCGCGCGTTCTTCGCGGTAGCGGGAGACCACGAAGAGGGCGTAGTCGATGCCGACCGCGAGCCCGAGCATGGAGGCGAGGGTGCCGGTGGTCATGGACAGTCCGAGGGCGCTGCCGAGGGCGAGGATCGCGCACATGCTGACGCCCACGCCGATGACGGCCGTGAGCAGCGGAAGCCCCGCCGCCGCCAGGGAACCGAAGGTGATCAGCAGGACGACGGCGGCGAGAGCGATGCCGATGGCCTCGGCCGAACCTCCGGCGGCCGGCTGCGAGGCGAGCGCGGTACCGCCCACTTCCACGGTGAGGCCCGAGGCACGGGCTTCGTCGATGGCCTTCTCCAGGCCGTCCTTGCCGGCGTCGGTCAGGTCGCCTGCCTTGACCTTGTACGTCACCGTGGCGTACGCGGTGGAGCCGTCCTCGCTGACCGCGCCGGCCTTGAAGGGGCTGACGGCGTTGTCGACCTGGGGGCCCTCGGCGGCCGTGGACACCAGCTCGTCGATGGCGGCGCGGTGGTCGTCGGCGGTCACCTTCTCCCCGTCGGGGGCGATGAACACGATGCGCGCGTCGGCGCCGTTGGCGTCCGAGCCGGGGAACCGCTCCCCGATGAGGTCGAACGCCTTCTGGGCCTCGATGCCCGGCATGAACGAGGTGCCGTCGTCACCGGCGGCGGGGGCCTTGACGGCGCCGAGGCCGACGCCGCCGAGGACCACGGCCCACAGCAGGGTCACGAGCCAGCGCCGCCGGAAGGCGGTACGGCCCAGTCGGTACAGGAAGGTAGCCACGAGAAGGGTTTCTCCAAGGTCAGGTCTCAGGTAGGTACCAAGGCTGCATTTCCGAGGCCTGTCGGGGCATCGTGCGAGTGCTGTCCTTGCGGGCTCGTGACCGGGTACCAGCCGGGACACCGGCCTGGTGCGGGACGACGAGGCCGTACTCCTACCTGAGGATGACGGCGGGGGCGGACGCGGGAGCCGTAGCCGCCTCGACGCGTGGTCCCGGAGTCCACGGAGAGGTGACCGAGTGGCGGAGGGCGTGCGCGGCTCGGCCGTGGCTTCCCGTGCTCACCCTGCCCTTCCGCGCGGCAGGGACGCCGCACCCCGCGGCGCGTCCGGGACGCGGGTGCGTCGAGGGTGCTGCCGAGGGGCGGAGCCGGTCCAGCAGAATGACGGTATGGCCGCGCCTTCCAGAACCAGTGCAGGTTTCGACAGCGGGACGAACCGAATGCGCCTGTCGGCTGCCGCGGCCGCGTCGGTGACCGTGGGCGCGGGGCTGGGGCTCAGGGCCGCCGCGGCGGGAGACGTGGCCAAGTACGGCGGGGACGCCCTGTACACCCTGCTGATCGTCGCCCTCGTCGTCCTGGTCGTCCCGCGGGTGACAGCGTGGAAAGCCGGGGCGGTCGCGCTGGCCGTCAGCTGGGGGGTGGAGCTCCTGCAGCTCAGCGAGCTGCCGGCGGAACTCTCCCGGCGCAGTACAGCTGCCCGCTTGGTCCTCGGTTCCACGTTCAACCCACCGGACCTGTTCTGGTACGCGGTCGGCGCGTTCGCCGGATGGCTCGTCCTGGCGTCTCGCAGGACGGGGCGGTGACGCAGGTCGTCGACCCGGCCGGCCCGCCGGCCGGATCCGCCGCCTCCGTCCGTCGTGCCGGGCCCCATCACCGCGAGGTCCGGCCGCGGGGCCGGCGAAGGGCGGACGGACGTCGCACCGTCTTCGTGGCGGTCGAGGGGAGGAAGTCCCGTGGCCCGCTCCAGAATCTGCCTGCCGGACCCGCGCACCGGCGGCACCGGGTACCGGCATACCGGCATGGTCACGCCCTGGACGACGGCACCCCCGGCCAGGGGTCGGCGCCCGCCGACGCTCGACGATGTGCGCGCCCTCGGCGGCGAGGCCGAGGGCGACGGCCCGTGCTTCGGCTGCACGACCGTACGACCGCACGACCGCGTGGCGGTGTGACGGCGTACGTCGCGCCGCCAGGTGACCCGCCGCCGCGTGACCCGCGGGCGGAGTCGTCCGCCGCAGGTGACCGGCAGGGCTTCGTCACGGGCCTTCGGGCACACGTCCCGGTGGCGCCGTGCCCTGCCGTACGGCGAGGGCCGTGCTCTGCCGTACGACGAGGTGGGTGGCCAGTTCGATGCGCTGGGCGGCCCGGCCGGGGGCGTCCGGGCGGAAGAGCATGCGGGTCGCTTCCTCGGCCATCTGGCGCAGCGGCTGGTGGACCGTGGTCAGCGGCGGGCTCGACCACTGGGCCAGGGGCACGTCGTCGTAGCCGACCACCGAGAGGTCCTCGGGCACGCGCAGGCCCCTGACCCGAGCCGCCTCCAGCACACCGAGGGCCTGAAGGTCACTGCCCGCGAAGACGGCCGTCGGCCGGTCGGGGCCGTCCAGCAGGTCCATCCCGTGCTCGAAACCGCCCTGCACCTGGAAGTCGCCGAAACGGACGAGGCGCCGGTCGACCGTCAGGCCCGCCATGGTCATGGCCGAGCGGTACCCGTCGAGACGGGCCAGTGAGCACAGCATGTCCTCGGGACCGGTGATGATCGCGACGCGTTCGTGCCCGTGCTCCGTGAGATGACGCGTCGCGGCGAGGCCCCCGGCCCAGTTGGCGGAGCCCACGGACGGCACGTCGGGGTCCGGGTCACCGGCCGGATCGACGATGACGAAGGGAACGTTCCGTGACCGCAGCCGGTGCTTCATCTCCGCGGGGACGGACGAGAAGACCAGGACGACACCCAGTGGCCTGCGCCGGAGCACACCCTCGATCCAGTCGGGCGCGGGTGCGTGCCGTGTGCCGCTCCTGGTGAGCACCACGGTCGCCCGGTTCGCCTGGGCGACGGTCTCCACACCCCGGACGAGCTCCATCGCCCAGACGCTGTCCAGCTCGTGGAAGACGAGTTCGATGAGCGGGGAGCGCGGCGGGTTCGAGCTCCGGCGGCGGTAGCCGTGGACCTCCAGCAGTTGCTCGACCTTGACCCGGGTGGTGCTGGAGACATCCGAACGACCGTTGAGGACCTTCGAAACTGTCGGGGGTGAGACCCCCGCTTCTTTCGCCACCTCGGCCAGGGTCACCCGGGCGCCCACCTCAACTTCATCGTGCATACGGGCAGGATAGGTCATGCGATCGATAACGTTTTGAGTCGGCATCTGCACGGCCATTGACCAGAAATCCTGTCTCACTCTACTGTCCGACCAGCATGGACTTTCGGTGATGGTGCCGAAACTTTCGAAAGGCGAACGATGAAGACACGCGCGCGCTTGCCCAGACTGGTCGCGACCGGTGCGACGCTCGCCCTGGCGCTGAGCCTGTCGGCCTGTGGTGACGGGAACGGCGGGGCGTCGTCGGACGACGGCAAGATCCATGTCCTGGTCTACGGGGACGCCAGCAACAAGGTCGAACAGCAGATCGTCGACACCTTCAACAAGACGTCCGACGTCAAGGCCGTCCTCGACACCATCCCCGGGGCCGACTACCAGAAGAAGCTTCAGACGATCATCAACACCTCCGAGGCTCCCGACATCTTCTTCAACTGGGGCGGCGGCAGCATCAAGCCGTTCGTCAAGGCGGACCTGCTGCTGCCGCTCGACGACTTCGTCAAGAAGAACCCGGACCTGGAGAAGAAGTTCCTGCCGACGGTCTTCGAGAACGCCGTCGTCGACGGCAAGCCGTACGGCATCCCGATGCGCGGCACCCAGCCGGTCCTGCTCTTCCACAACAAGGCCGTCCTCGACAAGGCGGGCGTCGAGCCGCCGAAGACCTGGGACGAACTGCTCGACGCGGTCGGGAAGCTCAAGGACGCGGGTGTCACGCCGATCGCGCTCGGTGGCGGCGACGTCTGGCCGACGCAGATGTGGTTCCAGTACCTCTACGACCGCATAGCCGGCCCGGAGCTGTTCGCGAAGGCCATCGGGGGCGACAAGAGCGCCTGGGAGAGCGCGGACAGCAAGAAGGCCCTGGACATGATCAGCGAGCTCGTCGACTCCGGCGCCTTCGGCAAGAACTACGACTCCGTCAAGTACACCAACGGCGGCTCGGTCCAGCTGGTGGCCTCGGGCAAGGCCGGCTTCGAGCTGATGGGCTCCTGGTACTACTCCCAGCAGCTGACGGACCACAAGGAGTTCGCCGAGAAGGACCTCGGCTACAGCGCCTTCCCGGCCGTCGAGGGCGGCAAGGGCGACCCGGGCAACGTCGCCGGCAACACCAACAACTACTACTCGGTGATGAAGAAGACCAAGCACCCCGAGGCCGTCGCCGAGTTCCTGAAGCTCATGTACTCCGACGACTTCGTCAAGGCGCAGCTGGACATCGGCAACCTGCCGACCACCACCGACACCGACAAGTTCATCGACAGCTCGGGCACCCCCGAGTACTCGCGCTTCCAGTACGACCTCGTCGCCGACGCCCCGTCGTTCCAGCTGTCATGGGACCAGGCGTACCCGCAGAAGGCGAGCTCGGACATGCACAAGGCCGTCCAGCAGTTCTTCAACGGACAGCTCGACACGGACGGCTTCATCAAGGCCATGCAGGCCCTCCCGACCGAGTGACGAACGGCTCATGACCACAGACCTCACGAGCGCTCGGCCCGCCGCCGGACCCCGCAAGGAGTCCCGGCGGCGGCCGCCCGCCTCGTCCGCAACGGAGGTGGGCCGCCCCGGCTTCGCCTGGGCGCTGCCCGCCGCAGTGTTCTTCGCCCTCTTCGCGATCGTCCCGCTGATCATGGTGGCGGTGCTGTCCTTCATGACCTGGGACGGCCTCAGCTCGCCCGAGTTCGTCGGCATGGACAACTGGTCGCGCCTCGTCGACGACCCGGTCATGCTCGAGAGCATCTGGCTGACCCTGCTGCTGACCGCGCTCGGCGTGGTCCTCCAGACCCCGCTGAGCATCCTGCTCGGTGTCTGGGCCGCCGGTCACCAGCGCAACCGAGCCGTCCTGTCGGTCATCTACTTCATCCCGCTGCTGCTGTCCGCGACGGCCGTCTCCGTGCTGTGGCGGGCGCTGCTCGACCCGAACTTCGGCATCCCGGCCGATGCCGCCTGGCTCTTCGGCGACGGCAACCTGTTCGGTGAGCAGTCCACCGCCATCGGGGTGCTCGCCTTCGTCAGCACCTGGCAGTTCACCCCGTTCCACACGCTGATCTACCAGGGCGCCGCCCGCGCGATCCCGCCGGTGCTGTACCAGGCGGCGGAGATCGACGGGGCGGGCCGCTACCGGCAGTTCTTCCACATCACCCTGCCGCAGCTGCGCACCTCCATGATCACCTCGATGATCCTGATGATCGTCGGCGGCCTGACCACCTTCGAGACGGTCCTCATCCTGACCCAGGGCGGCCCCGGCACCGACACCACCATCAGCGCCTACTACATGTACGACAAGGCGTTCAAGAGCTTCGACTACGGCACCGGCTCCGCGATCGCCCTGGCCCTGGTCGTGGCGGCCACGATCATCTCGCTGATCGTCGTCCGGGTCTCCGGCTACGACAAGATGCGCAGCTCCATGGAGGGTGTGTCATGAGGCGCCGACCGAACTACGTGGCCGGCGTCGGCTCGCTCGTCTGGCTCTTCCTGGTCGGCCTGCCGCTGTACGTGATGCTCGCCGCGACCCTGCGCACCCGCCAGGACTACGCCGACAACGGCCCGGTCTCGATCCCGGACAGCTTCACGCTGGACAACTTCACCGGCGCCTTCGACTCGGGCTTCGGCCAGTACTTCTTCAACACGCTCGTCGTCACCGCCAGCGTGATCGGCATCGTGCTGCTGCTGGTACCGCCGCTCGCCTACGCGATCGTCCGCAGTCGCGGCAGGGCCACGACGGCGATCTTCCGGCTGTTCCTGCTCGGCCTCGCCATCCCGGCCCAGGCCGTCATCGTGCCGATGTTCTACCTGATCAGCGAGGCCGGGCTGTACGACAACCTGCTCGGCGTCATCCTGCCCACGGCCGCGTTCTGCCTGCCGATGTCCGCGCTGATCCTCAGCGGCGCGATGCGTGACATCTCCCCGGAGCTGTACGAGGCCATGGCGATGGACGGCGCGAGCCCGCGGCGCATGTTCTTCCAGCTCGTCGTGCCGCTCTCCCGCGGCGGCCTCTCCACGATCGTGGTGTTCTCCGCGCTCCAGGCGTGGAACGGCTTCCTGTTCCCGCTCGTCCTGACCCAGTCCGAGTCCACCAAGGTGGTCACCCTGGGGCTGTACAACTTCCAGACCGCGCACGGCATCGACATCCCCGGTCTGCTGGGAGCCGTGGTGCTGTCCATGACGCCCATCCTGCTCGTCTACCTGTTCGCCCGTCGCGCCCTGGTCCAGGGCCTGATGGGCGTCGGAGGAAAGTGATCGCCGACGTGGCCGTAGAGACCACCCCCGAAGTCCCCCTCTGGAACGACCCCGCCCGGACCCTCACCGACCGGGTGTCCGCGCTGATCGAAGCGATGACCCCCGAGGAGAAGATCGCCCAGCTGTACGGCGTGTGGGTCGGCGCGTCCAACGAGGGCGGAGACGTCGCCCCCCATCAGCACGACATGGAGGAGGCCGTCGACCTCGACGCGCTCCTGCCCACCGGACTGGGCCAGCTCACGCGCCCCTTCGGCACCGCCCCCGTCGACCCGGCGCTCGGCGCGCTCTCGCTCATGCGCACGCAGGCCCGCATCGCCTCCGAGAACCGCTTCGGCATTCCCGCCCTCGCGCACGAGGAATGCCTGGCCGGGTTCGCCGCCTGGGGCGCGACCGCCTACCCCGTCCCCCTGTCCTGGGGCGCCACCTTCGACCCGGACCTGGTCCGGCGCATGGCCGCCGCCATCGGCCGCGACATGCGGGCCGTCGGGATCCACCAGGGACTCGCACCCGTCCTGGACGTGGTGCGCGACGCCCGCTGGGGCCGGGTCGAGGAGACCATCGGCGAGGACCCGTACCTCGTCGGCACCATCGGCACCGCCTACGTGCGCGGCCTGGAGGAGGCCGGCGTCGTCGCCACCCTCAAGCACTTCGTCGGCTACTCGGCCTCCCGCGCCGGACGCAACCTCGCCCCCTCCTCCGTGGGCCCGCGTGAACGCGCCGACGTCCTGCTGCCCCCCTTCGAGATGGCGGTCCGCGAGGGCGGCGCCCGCTCGGTGATGCACGCCTACACCGACATCGACGGGGTGCCCGCCGCGGCCGACGAGGACCTGCTGACCGGACTGCTCCGGGACACGTGGGGCTTCGACGGCACCGTCGTCGCCGACTACTTCGGCATCGCCTTCCTCAAGACGCTGCACGGCATCGCCGGCGACTGGGCGGGCGCCGCCGGGGCCGCGCTGCGGGCGGGCGTCGACGTCGAGCTGCCCACCGTCAAGACGTTCGGCGCGCCCCTGGCGGAGGCCGTCGCCGACGGCCGCGTACCGGAGGCGCTGATCGACCGCGCCCTGCGCCGGGTGCTCACCCAGAAGGCCGCGCTCGGGCTGCTCGACGCGGACTGGAACCCGGTGCCGTCCGCGCTCGACGGCGCCGACCTGGACGATCCGGACGCCCTGCGCGGCCGGATCGACCTGGACGGTCCCGGCAACCGCGAACTGGCCCGCACGGTCGCCGAGGAGGCGGTCGTGCTGCTCAGCAACGACGGCACCCTGCCGCTCGACCGGCCGCGCCGCATCGCCCTGGTCGGACCCAACGCCGACGAGCCCACCGCCGTACTGGGCTGCTACTCCTTCCCCCAGCACATCGGCGTCCACCACCCCGACACCCCGGTCGGCATCGCGCTGCCCACCCTGCGCGACACCCTGGCCGCCGAGTTCCCCGACACCGAGTTCACGGTCGTGCACGGCACGGGCGTCGACGACGGCGACGTCTTCGGCATCCCCGAGGCCGTCCGCGCGGCCCTGGACGCCGACGTCGTCGTCGCCGTGCTCGGCGACCGCGCCGGGCTGTTCGGCCGCGGCACCAGCGGGGAGGGCTGCGACGCCGAGTCACTGGCCCTGCCCGGCGCCCAGCAGCAGCTCCTCGACGCGCTGCTGGACACCCGCAAGCCGGTCGTGACGGTGCTGCTCGCCGGCCGGCCGTACGCGCTGGGCCGGGCCGTGGCGGAGTCCGCCGCGATCGTGCAGTCCTTCTTCCCCGGCGAGGAGGGCACCGCCGCCATCGCCGGAGTGCTCGGCGGGCGCACCAGCCCCACCGGCAGGCTGCCCGTCAGCGTGCCGCGCGGAGCCGGTACCCAGCCGACCACCTACCTCGGGGCGCGGCTCGCCCACGCCAGCGAGGTGTCGAACATCGACCCGACGCCCGCCTTCGGCTTCGGGCACGGCCTGACGTACACCACGTTCGACTGGAGCGACCTCGTGGTGCACGAGAAGGAGGCCCCCACCGACGGCGCGTTCTCGCTCGGACTCACGGTCCGCAACACCGGCGAACGGCACGGCACCGAGGTCGTCCAGCTGTACCTGCACGACCCGGTCGCCTCCGTCGTCCAGCCGGTGCAGCGCCTCATCGGCTACACGCGGGTGCCGCTGGCCCCCGGCGAGGCCCGCAGGGTGCGGGTCGAGGTCCCGGCCGACCTCGCCTCCTTCACCGGACGCGACGGCCACCGCGTGGTGGAGCCGGGTGACCTGGAACTGCGGCTCGCCGCGTCCAGCACCGCCCCGCTCCTGACGGCGACGGTGACCCTCACCGGACCGGAACGCCGTGTCGACCACACGCGGCGACTGCACGCCGTCTTCGGCCAGGAGGCCGCTGCCGACGCCTGATCCGCCGGCCGGACCACGAGCGGTGCCACCCGGCGACTCCCGGGGGGCACCGCTCGTTCGAGTGCGGAGCCGCGAAGAACACAACGGGGGCTCGGCGGTGCGGCCGTGTCGACGCGGCCGCGCCCCACCGGATCGGTGACGATGGAGGGCCCGTCGGCCGACCCGAGGACGCAAGGATGTGCTGGAGCGCGGAGGCCGACCTCGTCGCGGGAATCGGGGTCGCCGCCGTCGGCGTGGGCTGTGTGGTCCGGGCACGGCGGGGCCGTGACCTTCCGCTGGCCGCGCTGCCCTTGCTGCTCGGAGCCCATCAGATGGTCGAGGCGGCCGTCTGGGCCTCCGACGGCGGGACCGGTCCGGCCACCCTGGCCTGGACGGTCATGGCCCTCCCGCTGCTCGCCCTCTGGGTGCCGGCGGGCGTGCTGTGCGCCGCGCCGCGGTCCGCGCGGCGCCGGCTGACCGTGCCGCTCGCCGCCGGGGCCGCGACGGCGACGGTGCTCTCGTACGTACTCGCCACACGCCCCGTGCGCGCGGAGATCCGCGGCCGCACCGTCGGCTACGTGGTGGACCTGCCCCTCGCCGGGCTGCTGGTCGCGGGCTATCTGGTGGCCACGGTCGGCTCCCTGCTGCTGTCCGGGGACCGCGGCCTGCGCGTGCTGGGGTACCTGGCCGGCGCGGGCGCGCTGATCTGCTGGGCCCTGTGGCGGCTGGAGTTCGTCTCGACCTGGTGCGCGTTCGCGGCGGTGTGCTCGGTGGTCCTCTTCGGCTGGGTGACCGGACGCGGAGCGCGGTGAGCGGGTCAGCGGCCCCGCAGGGCGTCGAGTGCCTGCAACGCCACGTGGAGTTCGGTGCGCTGCTCGCCGGACCCGAGGTCGCGGCCGAGCAGCCGTTCGATCGTCCGCAGCCGTTGGTAGAAGGTCTCCCGGGACAGACCGCCGGCCCGAGCGGCGGCGGTCTTGTTGCCGGCGGCGTCCAGGTAGCCGCGCAGGGTCGCCAGGAGGTCGGTGCCGTGGCGGGCGTCGTGGTCGAGGAGCCGGCCCAGCTGCCGTTCCGCGTACTCCTGGATCCGGGTGTCGCCGCGGAGCGCGAAGAGCAGGCGGCGCAGGCCGATGTCGGACCGTTCGTGGAAGGAGCGGCCCGCCGGGAGGGGCTCACCGGGCGCGGTGGCCTCGGCCACCCGGGCCGCCTCACGGAACGAGCGGGCGACGTCGGCGAGGTCCGAGACCGGGGAGCCGACGCTCACGGTGGTGCCCGGGGCCGGGTCCCGTGCGGCGCGGCTCAGCCGCTCGACGCTCTGCCGCCAGGGCCGGGACGGGTGCAGCGCCGGCAGGATGCCGAGGCGGGTGGGGGAGAGGAGACCGACGAGTGCCGGGACCCCCGTCGTCGTCAGCTCCTCGGCGAGGCGGGTCTCGGTCCTCGCGGTGTCCTCTTCCGCCGGGACGTCCACGAGTACGCCGACGAAGCGGGTGCGCTCCGTCGGCAGCCCCAGCGCCGCGACCCGGGCGCGCGCGTCGGCGGGGGAGCGGTGGCGCTGCTCGACGAGGTCGCGCAGCGCGTTGCGGTGTGCGGTGCGTTCCCAGGACGCGGGGTGGGTGAGGCGGGCGATGGTGAGGGCCATCGCGGTTCTCTCCAGCACGGTGACGTCCTCCGGGCCGAAGGCCGCGGGCGCGGGCGTGCCGGGCGGGCCGGGGAGCATGACCACCCGCCCCCAGCCCTCGCCCTGGTACTCCACCGGGGCCACGAGCCAGCCCTCGGGGCCGCGGACACCTGTGCGGTCGGCGGGTGGGGTGGCCCGGGAGCGCTGTTCCCAGCCGGTGAGCGCGGCGTGTGCCGTGCCGCCGGAGGGTTCGCAGAGCAGCGCCCGGTGGACCAGGCTCTCCAGCACGACCGTGCGGCCGCTCATCTCCGCCGCGGCGCGCAGGACGTCCTCGGGGCCGGCGCCGCGCAGGGTGAGGGCGGTGAACGCCTCGTGGACGCGCTGCGTCCTGCGGATCGCTTCCGCCTGGTCGCCGAGGATCAGTGTGTGGACGACCTGGGTGACCTCCAGGAAGTTGACGTCCTCGGCCAGCGTGACCAGGGGCAGGCCGCGGGCCCGGCACGCGTCGACCAGGGCGTCGGGCGGCCGGTGGTAACGGCGTACGAGTTCGATGACCAGGGCCGCGGCGCGGACGGTGGCGAGTTCGTCGACGTAGCGGCGCACCCCGGTGGGGTCGTCGGGCAGCGGCATACCGGTGGTGAGGACGAGCTCGCCGCCCTTCAGGAAGGAGGCCGGGTCCGTCAGTTCGGTGATGTGGACCCAGCGGACCGGCCGGTCGATGTGGTCCCGGCCGGTGACCACCCGCGGGTCTCCCGCGGCCAGGACCGGCAGCGCCAGTACGTCGGCGACGGTGGGCGAACGGCCTGCCGGGCCCGGGCACCACCCGGCCGACGAGGCGTCCCGGCCGCCGCGACCGGCGGTGGTGCCGGGGCCGTCGCGGCCGTGCTCCGGAGCCGGGTGCCGCTTCTCGCCCACGGTGCCTCCCTGCGCGCCCCTGTCACTCTGACAAGCCTCAATGACCTGCGCAAGAGCGCTCGGGCGGCGCATCCGGCGCGGACGGGCGGCGCGGCGGGAGCGGAGCGGTTGACACAACGTCCGGATACGGCGGCCCGGCCGGACGGATCAGGCGTTGCCGGGTTCCGGACCGAGGGAAGGCTCGGGAGACCGCAGCAGACCGACGATCACGCCGGGAGACGAGCATGACCGCACTGTCGCCGCACCTCCGCCAGGCCACGCCCGTGGTGGCGGTCCGGGGCGAGGGCGTCCACATCCATGGTGAGGACGGCCGCCGCTATCTGGACTTCACCGCCGGAATCGGCGTCACCAGCACCGGACACTGCCACCCCCGGGTGGTGGCCGCCGCACAGGAGCAGGTGGGCACCCTGATCCACGGGCAGTACACGACCGTCCTGCACGAGCCGTTGCGGCGCCTGGTCGACAGGCTCGGCGAGGTGCTGCCGGCCGGTCTGGACAGCCTGTTCTTCACCAACTCCGGCAGTGAGGCGGTGGAGGCGGCGCTGCGCCTGGCCCGCCAGGCCACCGGACGGCCCAACGTCGTCGTCTGCCACGGCGGTTTCCACGGCCGGACCGTGGCCGCCGCATCCATGACCACCTCCGGCACCCGCTTCCGGTCCGGCTTCTCGCCGCTCATGAGCGGTGTGGTCGTCACTCCGTTCCCGACCGCCTTCCGCTACGGCTGGGACGAGGAGACCGCCACCCGCTTCGCCCTCCGGGAACTCGACTACACCCTCCAGACGATCTCCTCTCCCGCCGACACCGCCGCCGTCATCGTCGAGCCGGTACTCGGCGAGGGCGGGTACGTACCCGCGACCCGCGCCTTCATGGAGGGGCTGCGGGAACGCGCGGACCGGCACGGCTTCCTGCTGATCCTCGACGAGGTGCAGACCGGTGTCGGCCGCACCGGCCGGTTCTGGGGCCACGAGCACTTCGGCATCACCCCCGACGTCCTCGTCACCGCCAAGGGACTGGCCAGCGGGTTCCCGCTGTCCGGGATCGCCGCCTCCGAGGACCTGATGCGCAGGGCGTGGCCGGGCTCGCAGGGCGGCACGTACGGCGCCAACGCGGTGGCGTGCGCGGCCGCCTGCGCCACGCTCGACGTCGTACGCGACGAGAAGCTGGTGGAGAACGCCGAGGCCATGGGGGCGCGGCTGCGCCACGGACTGGAGGCGGTGGCGGCCCGGACGCCGGCCGTCGGGGACGTACGCGGCATGGGGCTGATGCTGGCCTCCGAGTTCGTCACCGAGGACGGCGAGCCCGACCCCGGGACCGCGGCGCGGGTCCAGCGGGCCGCCGTCGACGAGGGCCTGCTGTTGCTGCTCTGCGGAGCCTGGAACCAGGTCGTCCGGATGATCCCGGCGCTGGTGATCGACGAGCCGGGGATCGACGAGGGGCTGCGGGCCTGGGCGGCCGCCGTGGAGGCCGGCACCTCGGAAGCGGCGAACCGGTGAGCACCGCCCGGAGGGACCCCATGGCCGACACCCAGCCCGCCATGGCCGACGCAGCGACCCTCATGGCCGGCACCCCGACCCGGCTCTTCATCGGCGGTGCCTGGGCGGACGCCGCGGACGGCGCCACCATGCCCGTGGACGACCCGGCGACCGGCGAGACCCTCTGCCACGTCGCCGACGCGGGCCCCGAGGACGCCCGGCTCGCCGAGCAGGCGGCGGTCCGGGCGCAGGAGGAGTGGGCCCGTACGGCGCCGCGGGCGCGCAGCGAGATCCTGCGCCGCGCGTACGAGATCGTCCTCGACCGCGGCGACGAACTCGCCCGCCTGATGACGTCCGAGATGGGCAAGCCGCTGGCGGAGGCCAGGGGAGAGGTCGCGTACGCCGCCGAGTTCTTCCGCTGGTTCTCCGAGGAGGCCGTCCGTATCGACGGCGGCCACGGCGTCCTTCCCGACGGACGCCACCGCATGCTGCTCTCCCGGCGCCCGGTGGGTCCCTGCCTGCTGATCACCCCGTGGAACTTCCCGCTGGCCATGGGCGCCCGCAAGATCGGGCCGGCGCTCGCGGCCGGCTGTACGACGATCCTCAAGCCGGCCCCGCAGACACCGCTGTCCGGCCTGGCCCTCGCCGCGATCCTGGACGAGGCCGGGTTGCCGGGCGGCGTGCTGAACGTCGTCACCACCTCCCGGGCGGGCGAGGTGTGCGAACCGCTCCTGCGCGGCGGGCACATCCGCAAGCTGTCCTTCACCGGCTCCACGGCCGTCGGGCGCCTGCTGCTGGCCCAGTGCGCGGACACGGTGGTGCGCACGTCGCTGGAGCTGGGCGGCAACGCGCCGTTCATCGTCTTCGACGACGCCGACCTGGACGCGGCCGTGGACGGCGCGATGACCGCGAAGATGCGCAACATGGGTGAGGCGTGCACGGCCGCGAACCGCTTCTTCGTCCACCGGTCGGTGGCCGACGCGTTCGCGCGGCGCCTCGCCCGGCGAATGGCGGCGCTCGTCGTGGGCCCCGGCATCCGGGACGGCGTCGACGTCGGCCCGCTCATCGACGCCGCCGGGCGGGCCAAGGTCGAGGCCCTGGTGTCGGACGCGGTGGAGCGCGGCGCCCGCGTCCTGGCCGGCGGCCGTACGCCCGAAGGCCCCGGCTGCTTCTACCCGCCCACGGTGCTGACCGACGTCTCCGCGGACAGCCGCCTGATGAGCACGGAGATCTTCGGCCCCGTGGCGGCGATCCTCACCTTCGACGATGAGGACGAGGTCGTACGCCGCGCCAACGACACCCCGTGGGGGCTCGTCGGCTACGTCTTCACCGAGGGCCTCGACCGCGCCCTCCGCGTCAGCGAACGCCTGGAGACCGGAATGGTCGGCCTCAACACCGGCCTCGTCTCCAACCCCGCCGCGCCCTTCGGCGGGGTCAAGCAGTCCGGGCTCGGCCGCGAGGGCGGAACGGTGGGCATCGAGGAGTTCCTGGAGTACCAGTACATCGCGATGCCGGCCCGGTGACGGAGTGGACCACCACCGGCTTTGCATGGTCATGCGTAATCATGCATACTCTTCCTATGTCCAAGGTCCTCACCTCCCTTCCCACCGGCGAGCGCGTCGGTATCGCCTTCTCGGGCGGCCTCGACACCTCGGTCGCGGTCGCGTGGATGCGTGACAAGGGCGCCGTCCCCTGCACGTACACCGCCGACATCGGTCAGTACGACGAACCCGACATCGCCTCGGTGCCCGACCGTGCGAAGACCTACGGCGCCGAGATCGCGCGCCTGGTCGACTGCCGTGCGGCGCTGGTCGAGGAGGGCCTGGCCGCGCTCACCTGCGGGGCGTTCCACATCCGCTCGGGCGGGCGCGCCTACTTCAACACCACGCCGCTCGGCCGTGCCGTCACGGGCACGCTCCTCGTCCGGGCGATGCTCGAGGACGACGTCCAGATCTGGGGCGACGGCTCCACCTTCAAGGGCAACGACATCGAGCGGTTCTACCGGTACGGCCTGCTCGCCAACCCGCAGCTGCGGATCTACAAGCCGTGGCTGGACGCCGACTTCGTGACCGAGCTCGGCGGCCGCAAGGAGATGTCGGAGTGGCTGCTCGCCCACGACCTCCCCTACCGGGACTCGACGGAGAAGGCGTACTCCACCGACGCCAACATCTGGGGCGCGACCCACGAGGCCAAGACGCTGGAGCACCTCGACACCGGCGTGGAGACCGTGCAGCCCATCATGGGCGTGCGGTTCTGGGACCCGTCCGTCGAGATCGCCGCCGAGGACGTCACCATCGGCTTCGACCAGGGCCGCCCGGTGACGGTCAACGGCAAGGAGTTCGCCTCCCCGGTCGACCTGGTGATGGAGGCCAACGCCATCGGCGGCCGGCACGGCATGGGCATGTCGGACCAGATCGAGAACCGGATCATCGAGGCCAAGAGCCGCGGCATCTACGAGGCGCCCGGCATGGCCCTGCTGCACGCGGCCTACGAGCGCCTCGTCAACGCGATCCACAACGAGGACACCCTCGCCCAGTACCACACCGAGGGGCGGCGCCTGGGCCGGCTGATGTACGAGGGCCGCTGGCTGGACCCGCAGTCGCTGATGATCCGGGAGTCGCTGCAGCGCTGGGTCGGCTCGGCGGTCACCGGCGAGGTCACGCTGCGGCTGCGGCGCGGTGAGGACTACTCGATCCTCGACACCACGGGCCCGGCGTTCAGCTACCACCCGGACAAGCTGTCGATGGAGCGCACCGAGGACTCCGCGTTCGGCCCGGTGGACCGGATCGGCCAGCTCACCATGCGCAACCTCGACATCGCGGACTCCCGCGCCAAGCTGGAGCAGTACGCCGGGCTCGGTCTGATCGGCACCGCCAACCCCGCCATCGGTGCCGCCCAGGCCGCCGCGACCGGGCTGATCGGTGCCATGCCGGAGGGCGGCGCGCAGGCCATCGCCTCCCGCGGCGAGGTCTCCGGCGACGACGAGCTGCTGGACCGCGCCGCGATGGAGTCCGGCACGGACTGACCGGTCCCCGAGAGGACCCCTCACCCCGGCGATGGGCCGGCTCGGCGCCCGCGGGCGCCGAGCCGGCCCATCCGTTTCTCGTCGACCGGTGGGGCCGGCCCACGGCCCGGCCCGGGACCGCCGGCAGCAGCCGTCCGGCGACGCGGAACGCCACGGCGTCGCCGGGCCCCTGCCCGCGGGGCCCGCGGAACCCTCCGTCAGCTCTCCTGCCCCGCGTCCGAGGGGCGCGTTCCCCGCGCGCCGGGGAGCCTGTCGGGTGACCGTCCGGCCGGGAAGCGGGAATCGTCCTGCCGGCGTTCGGCGTTGAGCTCGTCGACCGCGCCGAGCGCGTCGCCGATCGTCGCGTAGTCCACCGCGATGAAGTTGACCGGCCTGCCGCGCTGCCGCTCACAGGTGTGCGCCCGCTCCAGCACGCGCTGCCGGGAGTTGACGATCCCGGCGTCCAGCCGGCGCCCGCCGCCCGCCGTGACGAAGTGGTTGAGCAGGAACAGCCGCTTGTCCGCGCCGCCCCGGTTCGGCAGGCAGGACATGTCGTCCGGACTGCGGAACGCGAAGGGCGTCTCCATGCCGTACCGGTAGAAGTTCCGGTACCACGGCGCGGGACCGTCGGCCTTCTCCGCGAAGACGACCAGGCGCCGGCCGCTGTCGATCATGTCCCCCAGCTTCGGCCACGGGCGGTCAGGGGCGGCGTCCGACTCGTACAGCAGGTCGGAGAGTCCGGCCCGCAGGAAGGCGCTCCGGCTCGCCGCGGAGTCGACGCCGTCCTGCAGGACGAGGGTGACGACCTCCGTGGGGTTCGCGCGCAGCCACGCACCGATCTGCCGCAGCGTGGGCACCAGTTCGAGGGCCCCGGCACCGCACACCGAATGGCACAGCCACAGGCCCGGGTGGGGAGGGTTGACCCGCTCCAGGATCCCGGTGAGCCGCCGGCGCAGCGAGGGGGAGAAGTCCGAGGTGCTCAGTCGGTCCGCGACCTCCTCGGGCCGCTCCCACCGGTGCGTGTCGAGGAGCAGGACGCGCACCCCGGCGTTGAGCTGGCCGACGATGTCGGGGTCCTGGAGGGGGCCGATGAACCGGTCCGCCGTCGTGGCCATCGCATTGTGCGACGCCAGCTGGGCGATCTCGTCGTAGCGGGCGTCGCACAGCTCGGCGCTGCCCTGGCAGATGCGCGGTGAGGAGCCGGTGATGGCCACCGGCGCCAGCATCGTGCCGACGAGCGCGCACGCCGTGACGGCGAAGGTCAGAGCCGGGCCGTGCCGTGGATCGGTGAGGACCGGCATCCCGGGCCCGGTCTGCCAGACCCACCCGACGGTGATCAGCAGGGCGCCCGCGGCCAGCAGGATCACCGCGACCACGGTGGCGGTGGTCAGGAGCCCGTCGAGAGCGGTCGCCTGGATGTCGCCGATGAGGTCCGACGCCGCCGGGGGCCACGAGGAGGGGGTGCCGAACAGCGTGTCGCCCAGTGTGAGACGCAGAAGGAGGACCGTCAGCGCCAGCAGTGAGGCGGCGGCGGCCGGCACCCAGCCGAGCGGTATCAGCCGGCGCTTGGCGGGGGAGGGCGTGGCGAACCACAGCAGCGTGAGCGCGGCGGCACAGAGCACGGCCGCCGCAGGTTCCACCACCTCCTGGAAGAGGCGGGTGACGGCACGCGCGCGGTCCACCGGGGCGAGCGCCTCGTGCGCGGGATCGACATCGACGGTGATGACCCACGTACCCGCGTTCGCCTCCCGCAACAACTCCGCGGCGGCTGCCCGGACCTGGTCGGTCAGGGCGACCGGCGCGACCGCGGCCAGTGCCGAGGCCACGTCTCCCCGGTCCATCGCCGCCTGCACGCCGGGTCTGGTGCCGGCCCGCGCGGCCGCCGGCACCAGACGCATCAGCGCGTCCGTGGCCGCGACCGCCTGGCTGGGGGAGAGCGGCAGCGACGGCAGGCCCTCCAGCGGCGCCTCACCGGCCACCACCTGCGCCGTGAGTTCGGACAGACGCTGCACGAAGGCCTGGAAGTCGGGTTCCGACTGCTGCTGCAGGGCGGCGACGGCGTCACCGAAGTAGGCCTGGCTGAGCCGTTCGACGTTCGCGACGACGGGCTCCAGGTCGACCGTGACCCGCAGCCGGTCGCGGTTCCCTTCCAGGTAGTGGATCACCTCGGCGATCTGCCGGTCGCCCATGGCCCGCAGCGTCTCCGGCGGGATCACCACCTTGAGGTTCGAGGTGATGGTGGACTGCGGAACGGGCAGCCGGTCCAGCAGTTCCTGGGCCAGGGGCGTACTGGCCGGGTCGACCAGCACCTCGTCGTAGAACCGCTGGTAGGCCTGCTCGTCCTCCAGCGCCTGGCCGTAGAACCTCGGATCGAGCACGGTGCCGCGCACGACGGCGGCCGCGGCCAGGACGGTCAGGCTCAGCACCGCGACGCACCAGAGCAGCACCGCGACCCAGGGCGAGCGCCGGGGCGGGCGCCGAACCAGTCCGTCCATGGCCCCATTCTCGTTCCGGCCGACCGTCGTGCGACACGGCGTCCGAGCCGAGAACGCCACCACACGCATGCCCCGGCCCGGCCGGCCGATGCCGGTCGGATCAGCCTCCGCTCGGGGCTTCCTCCTCGGCCGTGCTCCGCTGAGGGTGTACACAGTGCCAGCGATGTCCGCCCCCGGGACCGTCCGTGGCCGCCGGGAAGGCGGTGGCGCACGCGTCGTCCGCCTTCCAGCAGCGGGTGCGGAACGGGCAACCCGAGGGTGGATGGGTGGCCGACGGCACCGGGCCGTGCAGGACGATCCGCTCGGGGCGCTCCAGCAGGCTCGGCGTGGCGGAGAGCAGCGCCTCGGTGTACGGGTGGCGCGAGGCGCCGGAGACCTGGGCGGCACCGCCCTCCTCCACGACCCGGCCCAGGTACAGCACCGCTATACGGTCCGCCAGATAGCGCACCGTCTGCACGTCGTGGGAGATGAACACCATGCCCAGACCGAGGCGGGCGCGCAGATCCACCAGGAGGTTGAGGATCTGGGCGCGCACCGACACGTCCAGCGCGCTGGTGGGTTCGTCGGCGACGATCAGCTCCGGTTCCAGGGCGAGGGCGCGGGCGATGGCCACGCGCTGGCGCTGGCCGCCGGAGAGCTGCCCGGGCAGCGCGTCCAGCGTGTGGCCGGGCAGGCCGACCAGGTCGAGGAGTTCCTCGACGCGCCGCTCGCGCTCGGCCCGGGTGCCGCGACGGTGCACGTCCAGCGGGTCGCGCAGGATCTGCCGGACGGACAGCCGCGGGTTCAGCGCGGTGGAGGCGTCCTGGAACACCACGCCGACGGCGGCACCGAACCCGGTACGGCGCTCGGCGGCGCTCATCTTCCACAGGTCCTGGCCCCGGAAGTACACCTGTCCCTCGGTGGGGCGCTGCAGTCCGGTGACCACGCGGGCCAGCGTGGACTTTCCGCAGCCCGACTCGCCGACCAGGCCGAGGATCTCGCCGCGCCGGACCTCCAGGGAGGTGTCGGTGAGGGCGTGCACGGCGTCCCGGCGCAGGATGCCCCCGCTGCGGGCCTTGTGACGTACGTGGATGTGGTCGAGTCGGACGAGAGGGTCCATGGCGGTGTCCTTCCGCGCGGTCATCGGGCGCTCTCCAGCGACTCGGCCGACCGCTTCTCGGGCGCCGGGTGGTGGCAGGCGAAGAGGTGGTCCCGCGCGGCGTCGCGGTCGGCGGCGGGCGGCGGGGTGGTGGCGCACAGCTCGGTGGCGGCGGCGCAGCGGGACGCGAACCGGCAGCCGGGGCCGAACGCCTTCGGCGCCGGCACGACGCCGCGGATCTGGTGCAGTCGCTCCGCGCCCGACTCCAGCGAGACGACCGAGCCGAGCAGACCGCGGCTGTAGTGGTGCGCCGGGTCGGTCAGCAGCGAGCGGGTGTCGCCGGCCTCGGCGACCTGGCCGGCGTACATCACCGCGACCCGGTGGGCGAGGTCGCCGACCAGGGCCAGGTCGTGGGAGACCAGGACCATCGCGAAGCCGAGTTCGTCGCGCAGCCTCACCAGCAGCTCGACGACCTGGGCCTGCACGGTGACGTCGAGCGCGGTCGTCGGCTCGTCGGCGATGAGCAGCCGCGGGCCGCGGGAGAGCGCCATGGCGATCAGCACGCGCTGGCGCTGGCCGCCGGAGAGCTCGTGCGGGTAGCTGCGCAGGGTGCGCTCGGGGGACAGGCCGACCAGTTCGAGCAGTTCGGCGGGGGTACGGGTGCCGCCGCGCGAGGTGAGCCACTTCAGCTGGGTGCCGATCAGCACGGACGGGTTGAGGGACGACATGGCGTCCTGGTAGACCATGGCGATCTCCGGGCCCATCAGCGCCCGGCGCTCCTTCGGCGACATCCTCAGCAGGTCGCGGCCCCGGTAGAGGATCTCGCCCTCGGCCTCGGCGTTGCGGGCCAGCAGGCCCATGATCGCGAGGCTGGTGATCGACTTGCCGCAGCCCGACTCGCCGACCAGTCCGAGGGTCTCGCCCTCGCGGACGGTGAAGGAGATGCCGTCGACGACGCGGGTGTCGCCGTAGCGGTCGGGGAACCGGATGGACAGGTCGCGCACGACGAGCAGTTCGGGCGCGTCCTCGCGCACCGGCGGCACGGCGGGCTCCGTGGCCGCGAGTCGTGCGGCGAGCTCGGCGAGCGCGGCGTCCACGTCGGCGGTCTCCGCCCCGGGCACGGCGGCGGCCTGCTCGTCGGAGTCGGAGTCCGAGTCGGTGCCACCGGTGCGGGACCTGTCCGGAGCGGCGGCGGCGTCCGTCATGCCCTCGGACAGGACGTTCAGCGCGAGCACCGTGATCAGCACGCACAGGCCGGGGAAGAGCGTCGCCCACCAGCCGCCCGAGAGCAGGATCTGCCGGCCGTAGGCCAGGACGCTGCCCCAGCTGGGGTCGGGGTCCTGCACACCGGCGCCGATGAAGGACAGGCTCGCCTCGAAGATGATGGAGTCGGCCACCATGACGGTCGCGAACACCAGGACCGGTGCCGCGCAGTTGACGGCGACGTGCCGGGCCACGATGTGACCGCGGCGGGCGCCGATGACCCGCTCCGCGGCGACGTAGTCCTCGCCGTACTGCTCCAGCACGTTGGCCCGTACGACCCGGGCGAGCGAGGGCGAGTAGACGAAGGCGATGGTGAAGATGATGACCGGGACGCTGGGCCCGAAGACGGCGACGAGCACGGCGGCCAGCGCGATCGGCGGGAACGACATCACGATGTCGAGCGTGCGCATCACCGACTCGTCGGCGAGCCTGCGCGAGGTGGCGGCGAGCGCGCCCAGGGCCGAGCCGAGGACCAGGGCGAGGAGGGTCGCGCCGAGACCGATGACCAGGGAGTAGCGGGCGCCGTGCACGACCCGGGCGAACACGTCGCGGCCGGCCCGGTCGGTGCCGAACCAGTGGTCGGCGCCCGGCGCCTGGGCGGGGATGCCGGTGGCCAGGGGGTCCTGGGTGAGCAGCGGGGCGAACACCGCGCCCAGCACGACGACCAGCAGGATCCCCAGGGCGATCCGGGAGGTCACGGGCAGGCGGCGCAGGCGGGCGCCGGGCTGCGACAGCCGCGCGGCGAGGGAGCTTGGGGCGAACATCACACCGTCCTGATGCGCGGGTTGACAAGCAGGTAGAGCAGGTCGACGACGACGTTGACCACGAGGAAGGCGACCGCGATGGTGAGCACGGTGCCCTGGACGAGCCCGACGTCACCGCCGTTGACGCCTTCGAGGATCAGCTTGCCCATGCCGGGCAGGTCGAAGATCGCCTCGATGACGACGGCGCCGCTGAGCATGTACCCGACCTTGACGCCGAGCACGGTCAGCGGGGTGACCAGGGCGTTGCGCAGCACCGACCGGATGATCAGGAAGGGCGGCAGGCCGCTGCCCCGGGCGGTGCGCACGTAGTCGCGGTCGAGTTCGGTGACCATCGAGGTGCGGACCAGGCGGGCCAGTGAGGAGGCGACGGGCAGCGCGAGGGACAACGCGGGCAGGGTCATGCTCTCGAGCCAGCCGGAGAAGGAGTCGGCCGGGTTGACGTAGCCACCGGTCGGGAAGAGCGGCATGTTCAGCGCGAACTGCTGGATGAGCAGCACACCGACCCAGAACGAGGGCAGGGCGATCCCGGCCATCGACAGCACCCGGAAGACCTGGTCCGGCCAGCGGTCCCGGTAGACGGCGCTGAGGACGCCGAAGAGCAGCGCCAGCACGATGGCCAGCGCGAGGCCGAGCAGGGTCAGCTGCAGCGTGAGCGGGAACGCGGTGGCGATCCGGTCGGTGACGGGCTGGCTCGGCGACATCGTGACACCGAGGTCCCCTCGCACCAGATCGCCCAGGAAGGCGAAATAGCGTACCGGCAGGGGGTCGTTGAGCCCGTTGGCCTCGGCGAACGCGGCCCGTGCCTCGGGACTCGCCGAGTCGCCGAGCGCGTTGTACGCGGGATCGGTCGGCGAGAACTGCAGGACGACGAAGACCAGCAGCGCGATGCCGAGGACCATCACCGGCATCATCGCGACGCGGCGCAGCGCGAGCCGGAGAAATGCAACCATCGTGAGGTTCCTAGAGATTGGAGCGGGGGCCGCCGCGGCCCGTGGTGGCGCGGCGGCGGCCCGACGGCCTGGGCGTGCGGATCAGGGGGTGTCGTGCGGATCAGGCCGGCTCCGGGGAACGGCGCCTTGCCGTCGGGGCCGGGCGGGGCCTGGTACGTGCAGCCGCGGGCGGAGGAGGGCGACAGCGCGAGCCCTGGCAACCGACGACGACGACGCTGCTGGGGCACCGCCCACGCCCTTCAGGCAGTGGGGAGTGCGTGCCGGCCCCCGCGACCCGGCAGGATCCGAACGAACCCCTATGCCCGGCCGACGTCGATGAAGGACAGCCCGGTGGTGGGCAGCGGCTTGAACCCCGTCAGTGTCCCGTCGCGCCAGGCGGTGGGCAGCTTGCGGTGCAGCACCGGGTACAGGGCGGCCTCGTCGGCGACCAGGTCGGTGACCTGGCCCCACAGCGCCTTGCGCTTCGCCGCGTCGGCCTCCGCCGCGGCCTTGTCCAGCAGCGACCTGGTCTGCTTGTAGGCGGCGGAGCCCTTCCACCCGTAGCGGTTCTCCGGCCAGAAGCCGTAGTAGAACCAGCGCAGCAGCAGGTCGGCGTCGTTGCCGAAGACGGACGGGTCGCCCGGCGCGGCCAGGGCGTCGAAGCGGCCCTTGTCGATCTTGGCGTACTGGGCGGGGGACTGGGCGATGTCGAGCTTGGCGTCGACCCCGATCGCCGCCCAGCTCTCCTTGATCAGGGGCGCGATGTCCTTGATCCAGCCGTTGTCGGTGAGCAGCAGCGTGAAGGAGAGCTTGCCCACGCCCGCGTCGGCGAGCAGTTTCTTGGCCTTGTCCGGGTCGTGCCGGTAGACGGTGGAGGCCTTGTGGTGGTCGGGGTGCGTGGCCGGCACGTATCCGGTGGCGGCCTCGGCGTTGCCCAGCAGCGCCGTGGAGATGATCTTCTCGGTGTCGAGCCCGTAGTGCAGGGCCTGCCGCACCCGCTTGTCCGCGAAGCGCTGGTCGGCGCAGTTGAACATGAGGAACAGCAGTCCGAAGGACTGGACGGACTCGACCTTGTCCTTGCCGGTGAAGCCCTCGACGTCGATGTAGGGCACGTCCTCGATGGCCTGGACCCGCCCGGACTTGAGGGCGCTGACCCGCGCCGACGGGTCGGACATGAGCCGCCAGACCATCTTCTTGGCCTTGGCCGGGTGCGGGCCGTTGTACTTGTCGTACGCCTCCATGACGATCTTGTCCTCGCGGACCGCCGACACGAAGCGGTACGGGCCCGAGCCGACGGGCCTCGCGTCGAAGGCCTTGGCGTCGGCGCCGGCGATCTTCTCCGGCACGATCCGCACCACGGATATACGGGACGGGAAGAGCGCGAAGGCGTACTTTAGCTTGAACTCGACCGTCGAGGCGTCGACCGCGGTGACCTTGTCGACGAACGGGACGAACTGCGCCATGAGCGAGGCGTTCTTCTCGTCCAGCACGCGCTCGAAACTGAACACCACGTCGTCCGCGGTGACCGCCGAACCGTCGTGGAACGTCGCTCCCTGGCGCAGGGTGGCCCGGTAGGTCGTCGCGTTGATCTTCTTCGGCATCCCGGTGGCCAGGGCCGGCCGCGCCACCAGCGTGGCGGGATCGAGGTCCACCAGGCCCTCGAAGATGTGCATGTTCGCGGCGTACGGGGTCGCGCCCGAGGTGATCATCGGGTCGAAGCCCGTGGAGAGCGGGTAGGAGATGCCGGCCTCGATGGTGTCGCCGCCGCTGCCCGGGTCACCGGCACCGTCCCCGCTGGAAGCCGGCCCTCCGCAGGCCGACAGGCCCGCGGTGACCGCGGTCGCCACACCGATGGCGCTGGTGTATCTCATGAAGGTGCGGCGATCGACGCCGGCTGCACTGCGCGCGGACAAGGAGTCCTCCATGCGGGAGATGAGATGGTCGAGCGGTGGAGGAGGCGAGTGTGGTCGGCGCCTCACCGACAGCGCATCAGACGTCTGATGTCTGATGCTTGGTAATGTGGGAACGTAGCTGGGCAAATGAGAGGGGTCAAGAGGTGGCGGTGGGGCAAAAGGCGATTCGGCATACGGTGCCGGAGCCCAAAGCGGCACGACAACCGTTGCGTCAGGAGGTCGTCGACGGAATCAAGGCCTACATCCTGCGCAACGAACTGCGCCCGGGGGACCCCTTGCCGACCGAGCCCGCCCTGTGCGAGGCGCTCGGCGCGAGCCGCTCCAGCGTGCGGGAGGCGATCAGGATCCTCACCGCGCTCGACATCGTCGAGGTGCGGCACGGACACGGCACCTATGTCGGGCGACTGAGCCTGTCGGCCCTGGTGGAGAGCCTGACCTTCCGCGGCCTGCTCAGTCCCGACGACGACTTCCAGGTGATGAGCGACCTCATCGAGGTGCGCGAACTGTTCGAACGCGGCATGGCCGAGCGGCTCGTGTCGTCCCTCGACGAGGAGCAGATCACCCGCCTCGGCGCGCACGTCGAGGAGATGCGCAGGGCCGGCGCCGGCGAGGGGCACGGTTTCGTCGAGGCGGACCGCGCCTTCCACACCCTGCTCCTCGCGCCGCTCGGCAACGACCTCATCGGCCAGCTGTCCACGGCGTTCTGGGACGTCTACGTCATCGTCGCACCGCACCTCGACGTCTTCACGCACGAGCACGAGGCGGCCACCATCGCCAACCACCAGCGCATCGTGGACGCCGTGCGGGACCGGGATCCCGTGGAGTTCGCGGCGGCGCTGACCGACCACTACGCGCCGGTGCGGCAGCGGATCGCGGAGGCCCGCGCCCGCCGCTGACCGGCTCCGGCGGTGGGGGGGGGGGGGGGGGGGGGGGGGGGGCGGGGCCCCCCCCCCCCCCCCCCCCCCCCCCCGCCCGGGGGGGGGGGGGGGGGGGGGGGGCCCCGGGGGGGGGGTGGGGTGAGGAGTTGGAGGTTGCCGGTGGTCCAGTCGATGAGTTCGGTGGGTTTGTCGGCGTTGAGGGTGGCGGGTAGT
>NZ_JBNGGE010000042.1:0-68571 GCF_049975785.1 Streptomyces sp. WG7 | reverse complement strand
CCACCCGTGTTCCCGTCACCACCGGTGTTCCCGTCACCACCCGTGTTCCCGTCACCACCCGTGTTGCCATCGCCACCGGTGTTGCCGTCACCACCCGTGTTCCCGTCACCCGGCTCCGGGCACAGGCCGATCTCACAGATCGGGTCGTCGCTGGTGTCGGCCTGCGCGACGCCCGTCACCATCAGCGACGCACCCGCGGCGACCACGGCGCCGGCTGCAATGCGTGCGACGCGGATCCGCGTCTTCTTCATCATGTGTGTGCTACCCCCAGTAGCTGATCGTCAGAGAGGCCGCGCTCGGGGCCGTGATCGACGGAGGTAGCTGTGCTGAGGTCCCCCGGTTCACATGCGCCCCAGAAATACGCATGCCGCGCCTCACCCTTACGAATGTTCAAAGCGGCGTCAAGGCCATTGCGTACGCGATGTCCAGGTAAGGGATGTATGCCGGACACAATGGGTGTGAGTGTGATGTAAAACCCAGACATCACCGGCGGATTCGGCGAAGACAAAAGGCAACCACCGCCGGAAGGGCGGCAGTTGCCTTGTCGACAAAACGGCGTTTCGGCTTCGCGTTACTTTTCCTGCTGCTTGCGCCAGCGAATGCCGGCCTCCAGGAAACCGTCGATCTCACCGTTGAACACGGACTCGGGGTTGCCCACTTCGTGCTCCGTGCGCAGGTCCTTGACCATCTGGTACGGGTGCAGCACGTACGAACGCATCTGGTTGCCCCAGGAGTTGCCGCCGTCCCCCTTGAGGGCGTCCATCTTGGCCTGCTCCTCCTGGCGGCGCCGCTCCAGGAGCTTGGCCTGGAGGACGTTCATGGCGGTGGCCTTGTTCTGGATCTGCGAGCGCTCGTTCTGGCAGGAGACCACGATGCCGGTGGGGAGGTGGGTGAGCCGCACCGCGGAGTCGGTGGTGTTGACGCCCTGGCCGCCGGGCCCGGACGAGCGGTACACGTCCACCCGCAGCTCGGACTCGTCGATCTCGATGTGGTCGGTCTGCTCGACCACGGGGAGGATCTCGACGCCCGCGAAGGAGGTCTGGCGGCGCCCCTGGTTGTCGAACGGCGAGATGCGCACCAGGCGGTGCGTGCCCTGCTCGACGGAGAGCGTGCCGTAGGCGTACGGCGCCTGCACGGCGAAGGTCGTCGACTTGATGCCGGCCTCCTCCGCGTACGACGTCTCGTAGACCTCGGTCTTGTAGCCGCGCTGCTCGGCCCAGCGCAGGTACATGCGCTGGAGCTTCTCGGCGAAGTCGGCGGCGTCCACGCCACCGGCCTCGGCGCGGATGTTGACGAGCGCCTCACGGGCGTCGTACTCGCCCGAGAGCAGCGTGCGGACCTCCATCTCGTCCAGCGCCTTCTTCACGGCCGTGAGCTCGGACTCGGCCTCGGCGCGGGTGTCCGGGTCGTCCTCCTCCTCGGCCATCTCGAAGAGCACGGCGAGATCGTCGATCCGGCCGCGCAGGGCCTCGGCCTTCCGCACCTCGGCCTGGAGGTGCGAGAGCTTGCTGGTGATCTTCTGCGCCGCCTCCGGGTCGTCCCACAGGGAGGGCGCGGCCGCCTGCTCCTCGAGCACGGCGATGTCTGCCCTCAGCCTGTCGAGGTCCAGGACGGCCTCGATCGACTCCATGGTCGAGGAGAGGGACTTCAGCTCTTCGGATACATCGACGACTGCCACGCATCCAGCGTAACGGCTCCGCCCACCGGCCTTCGCCGGGTCGGTACGGGTCGGTACGCGTCGGTAGTGGAGCGGCGTGCCCTGCGTCACGCCGGACGGCGCCGGGCGCGCGGGGAAGCCGGTGCCGTATTGACGGGGAAGCCGGTGCCGGATTCACGGGGAAGCCGGTGCCGGGTTCAGGGCGAGGCGGGTGCCGAGTTCCGCGTGTCCTGGGGGCCCGCGCCGCCGTCGTCACCGCTCGTGGCCAGCCACGTACCGACGCCGATCGCCGCCACCAGGGCGACCGCGCCCGCTCCGACGGCCAGCCGGCGGCGCCGCGCGGTGGCGCGGTTGCGGGCCGAGCCGGGGCGCGGGGCACCGGACGCGCGCGGGGCGCGGGCGGTGCCGCGGGCACCGCCGGCCAGCTCGTCGGGGGCCGGTACGCGCATGGAGGTGTGCGTGTCCCGGTTGGAGTCGGCCGGCTTCGGCCCCGGCACCAGCGGCACCGCTCCCCGGCGCCGTACCGGCCCCCCGGCGGGCGCGGGGGACGCCTCGGGCTCCTCGGGCGCGTCCTCCTCCTGCTCCGTGCCGGGCTCGTCCACGTCCAGCGGGCCCATCCCGGCCAGCATCGGCAGCAGCTCCCTCAGCCGGGCGCCCAGCTCGGAGGCGCGCAGCCGGGAGGCCGGCGCCTTGGCGAGGCACTGCACGAGCAGCTGCCACAGTTCGTCCGGGATGCCGGGGAGGGGGACGACCGTCTCGGTCACATGGCGACGCAGCACCGCGCCGGGGTGGCCGCCGCCGAACGGGGTGAATCCGGCGAGCAGCTCGTACAGCACCGTGGCCAGTGCGTAGATGTCCACCGCCGCGCGCGGGGGCAGGCCCTCGACGATCTCGGGGGCCAGGTAGTCCGGCGTGCCGATGATCTTCGTGGCGCGGGTGCGCCGCGGGGTGTCGATGAGCTTGGCCACCCCGAAGTCCGTCAGCAGGGCCGGGTGCGAGCCGCCGGGGCCGAGCGGGCCCCGCATGTCGAGCAGCACGTTCTCGGGCTTGACGTCGCGGTGCACGACCCCGGCGGCGTGCGCGGCGGCCAGGCCGTCGGCGACGTCGGCGACGATGGCCACCGCGGCCTCGGGCGCCAGGCGCCGCTCCCGGTCGAGGCGGGTGCGCAGATCCGTCCCGCGGATCAGGTCCATGACCAGAGCGAGGTCGTTGCCGTCGACCACCAGGTCGCGCACGGAGACGACGTGCGGATGCTCCAGGCCGAGCAGGGCGGTGCGCTCCTGCACGAAGCGCGAGACGAGTTCCTGGTCCGACGCCAGGTCCTCGCGCAGCAGCTTGATCGCGACGGGCCCCTCGGGACCGTCGCCCAGCCACACCGTGCCGGCACTGCCCCGCCCGAGGATCTGGTGGGCGGTGTACCGGCTGCCGATCTTCCGTGCCAAGACTGCTCCTACCGACGCGTGTTGCGCTTTAAAGTACGCGTCCGGGGAGCCGACCTTCACAGGGGAGGCCGAAATCACCCGCTGGGTGTCGACAAATCTCCGGACTCGCCGTCGGGGGCCGTCCCGGAACCGGGCGGAGCGCGGTGCGCCGGCGGCTCAGTTGCCGGTCGAGGACCCGCCGCCCGAGCCGCTGTCGCCGCCCAGTTCCCCGATCCAGTCGGTCGCGGTGGTGAACCAGTCGCTGAGCTGCTCCCAGTAGCCCTTGCCCGTGCCGATCCAGTCCTGCAGCGGGCTCAGCTCCCAGATCAGCCAGCCGGCCACGAACAGGATGACGATCGTGACCAGGCATCCCTTGAGGCAGCCGAGCCCGGGGATGCGCATGGGGTTGGCGCTGCGCTGCCGCGGCGGCCGGGGCTCACGCCGGGGCGGCTGGGGCTCGGGCGCGGGCGGCGGGGCGTAGCGCTGCGGCTGGGGCCTGGGCGGCTGCTGGGGCTGCTGGGGCTGCGGAGTGGCGTACCGCTGGGGCTGTTGTTGCTGCTGCTGCTGCGGGTAGCCGTAGCCGGGCTGCTGGGGCGGTGGGCCCTGCGGGGCCTGGCGGGGCGGCTGCTGCGGGCGGGAGACCTGCCGCTGGGGGCGGCGGCGCAGCGGGTCCTCGTTCGGGTCGAGGTACTGCACCTGCGTCTGCTCGTTGCGGTCGCGGGCGGCGCGCAGCTGGTTCTGCCACGGGTGCGGGTCCTCGGGCCCACCCGGCTGCCCCTGTCCCGGTCCGCCCGGCTGCCCCAGCTGCCCCGGCGGCACCGGGGGCATGACGGCGGTCGGGTCGGCCGCGCCGCGGTTCGGGAGTACGGCGGTGGGGTCGGCGGCGCCCGCCGGGTTGCCGGTCTGCGGCAGGACGCTGGTGGCGCCGTTCGGGTCGTGGGCGCCGGGCGGGTTCTGCGGCAGGACCTGCGTCGGGTCGGCGGCGCCGGGGGCGCCCGGGACCTGCGCGGGCGCCGGGTCGGGTGCGAGCAGCGCGCCCACGTTCTCGGCGGCGCCGATCTGCGCGCTGTTCGCGTGCACGCCGATGCCCTCGGCGACGACGCGCAGGCCGCGGGCGAGGTTCTCCGCGCTGGGGCGCTCGTCGGGGTTCTTGCGCAGGCAGCGCTCGATGACCGTCCACAGCGGGTCGGGGACGGTCGAGGGGCGGCGCGGTTCGGCGCTCAGGTGCTGGTGCAGTACCTCCAGGGCGGAGCCCCCGCCGAACGGGGGCCGGCCGGTGACCAGCTCGTACAGCAGGATGCCGGCGCCGTAGACGTCGACGGCGGAGGTCTGCGGGCGGCCCTCGGCGGACTCCGGCGCCACGTACGCGGGCGTGCCGACGAACTCGTGGGTGCGGGTGAGGCCGGGCGAGTCGGCGAGGCGGGCGATGCCGAAGTCGGTGAGCATCGGGTGCATCTCGCCGCCGTCCTGCTTCAGCAGCACGTTGGCCGGCTTCAGGTCGCGGTGGACGACGCCGTCCGCGTGGCTGGCGCCGAGGGCGTCGGCGATCTGCGCGGTGAGCAGAGCGGCGGCAACCGGGGTGAGCGGCCCGTTCTCGCGCAGGTAGCGGTGCAGGTCCGGGCCGTCGACGAGGTCCATGACGAGCGCCAGCAGCTCACCCTCGACGACCAGGTCGCGGACCCGGACGATGTTGGGGTGGGTCAGCCGCAGCAGGACGGAGCGCTCCCGCAGGAAGCGCATCACGATGTCGGGGTCGCTCGCGAGCTCCTCCTTGAGGACCTTGATCGCGACGGTCTCGCCGGGCTGCCCGGCCACGGCCGCCTCGGCGCCCGCGGTCTCCCGCTGGCGGGCGCGCCAGACGGTGCCCGTGGCACCGCGACCGAGGGGCTCCTCGAGGAGGTACTTGCTGCCTACCGGCCGCACGTCATGCGCTCCCTGTTGCTCGCTGACTTTTCCGCCCCACTGTAGTGCCGCGCCGCGGGCACCGGGCTGTCGTCGTCCTGTGGTTCCCATTGGTCCGCCGGTGCGCCTTACGTTCCGCTTCCTGTTCCTGCGCACGTTCCGCTTCCGGCGGGTTCGGGGGGAAGACGCGCGACCCGGTCCGTTGGTTGCCGGGCCCGGACGTGACCGATCTCAAGCGGACGCCGTTCGATCACCGTCGTGACACCTGTCAGGCATTTTTGCGGGCAGAGCCGACCAATCAAGATCATTTGACGGCGGGCGACGGGCGCGTTGTCGGTGGCAGGTGCGAGGATGCGTGCAGTACTGGCCGACGTGCTCGTGTGGCGGTGGGGGAAGTCCGCGGTGGGGGACCGCGGTGAACAACTTCTGTCCCCGGCGCGCGGGTGCCCGCGCGAAGGGACCGCTGACGGCGATGCAGATCCGGCTGACCGTCGTAGACCCGCTGGGCCCGCATGCTTCGGTGGGGGGCCGCGCCGCGAGCTGCGACGTGCTGGTCACCGCGCCGGCCGGCACGGCCCTGGCCGCGGTCGCCTCCGCGCTGGCCGCGGCGCTCCCCGGCGGTGAGGCTCCGGGCTCCGGCCAGGTGGTGCTCCACGCCGGCGCGCAGCGGCTCGACGCCCAGCGCAGCACCCTGGGCGAGCCCCCGCTGACCGACGGCGCCGTGCTCTTCCTGGGCGCCCCGGGCGAGCCCGACCCGCACGCCGAACCGGCCGACGTCCCGGCCCAGCTCCACGTCGTCGCCGGCCCCGACGCGGGCGGCGTCCACCTGCTGCACGGCGGCCAGGTCCGGCTCGGCCGCTCCGCCGACGCCGACGTCGCGCTCGACGACCCGGACGTCTCCAGGACGCACTGCGCCGTGACCGTCGCCTCCGACGGCCGCGTCTCGGTCGCCGACCTCGGCTCCACCAACGGCACCACCCTGGACGGCACCCGCGTGGGCAGCCGCCCGGTCCGCTTCGCGCCCGGGTCGCTGCTGCGGATCGGCGAGTCGGCCCTGCGACTCGTGCCGGTCCCCCGAGGGGCGGTGGCCCGGGTGGCGACGACACCGGACGGGGAGGGGCACGTACGGCTGTCCGGTGCGGTGGCGCCCCCGTCGCCGGGCGCCGGGAAGGCCGTCGCCGGGGACGAGGTGGCGCACGCGCGCGTGGCCGACGGGGCGGAGGACCGCGCCGGCACGGGCGGTGCCCCGGGCCGTCCCGCACGCGCGAGCGGTCTTACGGACGGCACCGGCCGCCCGGCACGGGGAACGGACGGTGCCCGGCAGACGGAGCGGACGGAACGGACGGCCGGGGAGGCGGACGGCTCCCCGCGCGGGTCCGGCACCGGGACCGGCGGGGCCGGGCCCGCGGACCCGAACCGCCCGGCCGGGCTCACACACCACGCCCACGGCACCGGCGCGACCCAGCCCGGCCCGCACCAGGTCCCCGGACAGGGCAGCGCACCGCGCATCGAGAGCCACGGCACGGGCCCCACGGCGGGCGTCCCCCGGCCGGCCCCGGCCGGAGACGCGACGCACGGCGGCGCTTCCGGCGCGACCACCTACGGCGCGGGGACGTACGGAGCGGGCACACCCGACACCGGCGCGTATGCGGCGGACTCCCACGGACGGGACGCCCACGGACGTGGCGCCTTCGAAGCGGCCCCGTTCGGTGCCTTCGGTGAGGCCGCCGGTCCTCCCGGCGCCCCCGGCCCGGACGGCGGCACCAGGCGCAAGGGCACGCCCCTGCGCGGCACCGACGTACCCCCGGGCGTGCGCAGGCGCGGCGGCCTCGGCGCGTGGGCGCGGCGGCTGGCCGGAGGCCGCGGCGGCCCGCAGGACACCGCCGGGTCCGGTACGTACACGTACGACGAGGAGCCCGCCGGTCCGGCACCGACGGCCCCGGCCGGCACCTCCCGCGCGCCGGAGACCTGGCCGGACCCCGCCTCGTTGCTGCTGACGGCGCTCGGACCGGGGCCGCGGCTGTGGGAGCGCGGCCCGGGCCACCCGGAGGCGCTCACCGTGCGGCTCGGTACGGCCGACCGGGTGGCGCCCGGCGGCGACGTCCCGCTGCCCGCGGTCCCGGTGACCGCCGGACTGCGCGAGGTCGGGGCGCTCGGGCTGGCCGGGCCGCGCGCGCGGCTCGCCGGGCTGGCCCGCTCGGTGCTCGCCCAGCTCGCCGCCCTGCACTCCGCGGACGTCCTGGAGATCGTCCTGATCAGCGCGGACCGCTCCCGGCCGCTCGCCGAGCGGGTCGCCGAGTGGTCGTGGCTGGGCTGGCTGCCGCAGCTGCGCCCGGGACACGGCCAGGACTGCCGCCTGCTGCTCGCCTACGACCGCGAGCAGGCCACGGCCCGCGCGGGCGAACTCCTGCGCCGCCTGGAGGACCACCTGACGGACACCCGGACCGGAGCACGGCGGCCGGCCCCCGCCGGCACGATCCCGGCCCAGCCGACGGCTCCCGCGCAGGACGCGCGACAGGACGTACGACAGGACGCGCGGCAGGACGTACGACAGGACCCGCGACAGGACGTACGACAGGACCCGCGACAGGCGGCCGCGGCCACGGCAGGTACCCGGCAGCCCTCCTGGGCGCGGGCCGACGACGGGACCGACCCGGCCGGCGGCTTCCCCGGGCCGTACACCGTGGTCGTCGTGGACGGGGACCCCGGCGGTTCCGACGTGCGCGAGGCGGTGGCGCGGCTGGCCCTGGAGGGCCCGCGGGCCGGCATCCACGTCCTGTGCCTCGCCGAGACGGCCGCCGCCTCCCCGACGTCCCCGGTGACGGAGACGTACGAGGCCGCCTGCGCGGTGACGTCGGTGTTCCGGGAGTGCGGTGCCGTGGCGCTGCTCAGCGGCGACGTGGCGACGGCCCTGCGCCTGCTGCGCGTCGCGCGCACCGGCGCCTCCCGGGGCGCTCCGGACGCCTCCGCCGGCCCGGTCGGGCACGGCACCCTCGGCACGGTCGACGCCGTCTCCCTCGCCTGGGCCGAGCGGTTCGCGCGCGCCCTGGCCCCGCTGCGCACCGACGGCGCGGTCGGTGACCGGCACGCACGCGTGTCCGCGCCGCTGCCCCAGGCGGCCCGGCTCCTCGACGAGCTGGGCCTCGCCCGGGCCACCCCGGCCTCCCTGATGGCCCGGTGGGCCGACGCCGCCGACGACACGGAGGTCCCCGGCGGACGCGCTCAGGCCGTGCTGGGCGCCGGACCTCGCGGTCCGGTCACGGCCGACCTCGCCGCCGAGGGACCGCACCTGCTGATCGAGGGGCCGCCCGGCAGCGGCCGCACCGAGCTGCTGCGGGCGCTCGTCGCCTCGCTCGCCTCCGCCGAACGCCCCGACCGGCTCGGCATCGTCCTGATGGACGGCCGGGACAGCGTGGGCTCGGGCGGCGGCGGGCACGGGGAGGGGCTCCGCGTCTGTACGGACGTACCGCACGTCACCACCCACCTCACCGCCAACGACCCCGTTCGCATGCGGGAGTTCGCGCAGTCCCTGAGCGCCGAGCTGAAGCGGCGCGCCGAGCTGCTCGGGCGGGCGGACTTCACCGAGTGGCACACCGGGCGCGAGGTGTCGGGCCGGATGGTCGCCCAGCGCACGGCCGCGGGCGCGCCCGGCCCCGCGGCGATATCCGATGCCGGGGACGTCGAGTCACCTCCCAGCTCCACGCTGCGGCTGCGACCGGGCGCGGCCCGGCGCCGGGCGGGGGCGGCGCCGCCGCTCCCCCGCCTCATCGTGGTCGTGGACGACCTCGACGCCCTGGTCACTCCCCCGCTCGGCTCCCCCGGACGGCCCGCGGCGGGGTCGGTGATGCGGGCGCTGGAAGCGGTCGCGCGGGAAGGTGAGCGGCTGGGCGTGCACCTGATGGCCGCCACCGCGCCCGGCGGCCGTACGGCCCAGACGGAACCCGCGCTCCGCGCCACCCTGCGCGTCACCCTCGACGCTCCGTCGCCCGGCCCGGACGAACCGATGCCGGGGCGTGGCCGGCTGGCCGGCCCGGACGGACGGGCCGTGCCGTTCCAGGGCGGCCGGGTCACGGGCCGCATCCCGCGCACGGCGACCCTGCGGCCCACGGTGGTCCCCCTGGAGTGGCACCGCATGGGCGACCCGCCCGCCCAGCGGCCCGTGCGCGAGCTGGGGAACGGGCCGACGGACCTGGCGTTGCTGGCCAGCGCGTTGGAGCGGGCGGCGCGGCAGGTCGCTGCGGCGGAGGTGCCGTCCCTGCTGTGACCGAGGCGTCCCACGATCTCGACGACGCCGCCCACGAGACCCGGGCGCAGCGAGCCCTCGGGCACGCTCTGCCAGGCGGCGCGGGCAGGCCCGACGAGACCGCGGACGACCGCCGGCGTGCCGCGGGGACGCTCCACAGCCTCGGCGGCCGGCCCTCCGCGTGACGTCCGTGCTCCGCGGCCACGGCACGACCGCCGGACGGACTCCGCCCGACGAGTCACGACGCGGTCACGATCCCCCGCTCGACAGCGGAGGCGCTCTTGCCGCCCTCACCCCCCTGGCGTACACCAGAGCCCACGGGACAGCGCCGGACGTTCGACGAGGAACGAAGAACGGGGCAGTGATGCGCACGAGCAGCACCATGCGGAAACGCAGGGCCGTCAAGAAGGTCACGAGCAGGGCCACGGGCGGGGCCACGAGCAAGGCCGTCAAGAGGTCCACCCGGGCCGCCGCCACCCTCGCCGCGGGAGCCCTCGCGCTCTCGCTCACCGCGTGCGGCGGCGACGACGACAACGGCAGCGGCGACAAGGACGGTCAGGGCGACGGCGGCAAGCAGCCGGCCGCCACCGTCACCCTCCCCCGGCTGGACGGCGAGAGCCTGGAGGTCGCCGCCGTCTGGACCGGCGCCGAGCAGGAGAACTTCAAGAAGGTCCTCGCCGAGTTCGAGAAGCGCACCGGCGCCAAGGTGACCTTCGTGCCCGCCCAGGACCCGATCATCAACTTCCTCGGTTCGAAGATCGCGGGCGGCGCCCCGCCGGACGTGGCGATGCTCCCGCAGCCCGGTGCCATCAAGCAGGCCGTGGACAAGGGCTGGGCCAAGCCGCTGGGCGCCGAGGCCACGAAGGAGCTGACGGAGAACTACTCGCAGGGCTGGCAGGACATCGGCAAGGTCGCCGGCAAGCAGTACGGCGTCTACTACAAAGCCGCCAACAAGTCCCTGATCTGGTACAACGCGCAGGTCTTCGAGAACGCGGGCGCGGCCGAGCCCAAGACCTGGGACGAGCTGCTCACCGCCGCGCAGACGGTCTACGACTCCGGTGTCACACCGTTCTCCGTCGGCGGCGCGGACGGCTGGACCCTCACCGACTGGTTCGAGAACGTCTACCTCTCGCAGGCGGGCCCGGAGAAGTACGACCAGCTGGCCAGGCACGAGATCAAGTGGACCGACCCGTCCGTGAAGGAGGCGCTGACCACCCTCGCCGAGATCTGGGGCAAGAAGGACTACGTGGCGGGCGGCGCGTCCGGCGCGTTGCAGACCGAGTTCCCTGCCTCGGTGACGCAGACCTTCACCGGCGGCGACCAGCCCAAGGCGGGCATGGTCTACGAGGGCGACTTCGTGCAGGTCAACATCGGCGAGACGGAGGCGGAGGTCGGTACGGACGCGAAGGTGTTCCCGTTCCCGGCGGTCGGCGACACCGCGCCGGTGGTCTCCGGCGGTGACGCGGCCGTGATCCTGGAGGACTCGAAGGCGTCGCAGGCGCTGGCCACCTGGCTGGCCTCCCCGGACGCGGCGGCGATCCACGCGAAGCTCGGCGGCTACCTCTCGCCGAACAAGAACCTGGACGCGTCGGCGTACCCGAACGACGTGCAGAAGAAGATCGCCGAGGCGCTGGTCGCGGCCGGTGACGACTTCCGCTTCGACATGTCGGACCAGGCCCCGCAGGCCTTCGGCGGCACGCCCGGCAAGGGCGAGTGGAAGGCGTTGCAGGACTTCCTGAAGAACCCGAAGGACATCGCGGGCACGCAGCAGCGGCTGGAGGCGGACGCGGCCGCCGCCTACGGAGGCTGACGCGATGGCGTCGGCCACGGCGGCAGGAGCCTCCCGGGGCCCTGCCGCCCCCAAGTCACCCAAGTCGCGCAAGAGCGTGACCGGCACCCGCAGGACCGTGGCGGCCCTGTTCCTGCTGCCCGCCCTGGTGCTGCTCGGCGCGCTCGTGGTCTACCCGATCGGGTACTCGCTGATCCGCAGCTTCTACGACCAGTCCGGCGACTCCTTCGCCGGATTCGACAACTACCAGGCGCTGTTCACCGACGACGGCATCCGCACCGCCCTGAAGAACAACGTCATCTGGGTGGTGTTCGCCCCGACGGTCGCCACCGCGCTCGGCCTGATCTTCGCGGTGCTGACCGAACGGGTGCGCTGGGGAACGGCGTTCAAGCTGGTCGTCTTCATGCCGATGGCCATCTCGATGCTGGCCGCCGGGATCATCTTCCGGCTGGTGTACGACCAGGACCCGGACAAGGGCGTCGCGAACGCGGTGTGGGTCGGGGTGCACGACACGTTCGCCGAGTCGTCCGCGTTCCCGAAGGCGCACCCGGGCCGCGAGTCGCCGCTGGAGCCGGCCGGCGGCGGCGCGTTCATCACCAGGCAGCCGGTGAGCGCGGGCGAGCCGGTCGTCCTCCCCCTCGTCGGCGTCGCCCCGGACCTGATGCCGGACGGCGCGGAGAAGGCCGTACCCGCCGAGCCCGAGGACGGCAGGATCACCGGCACCACCTGGCAGGACTTCACCCGCGGCAAGGGCGTCGGGAAACTCAACGGCGTCGACGCCGCCGAACTGGGCTACGCCGGGATGAAGATCGAGGCGGTGAAGGACGGCAAGGTCGTCGCGGAGACGACAGCGGCCGGCGACGGCACGTTCACGCTGCCCGCGGCGGCCGACGGGGCGCAACTCCGGCTCCCCGCCGACAACTTCAAGGAGCCGTACAACGGCCTGGACTGGCTCGGCCCGTCCCTGGTCACCCCGGCCATCATCGGGTCGTACGTGTGGATGTGGGCGGGCTTCGCGATGGTGCTGATCGCGGCGGGGCTGGCGGGAGTGCCCCGGGAACTCCTCGAAGCGGCCCGGGTCGACGGCGCGAACGAGTGGCAGGTCTTCAGACGGGTCACGGTCCCGCTGCTGGCGCCGGTCCTCGCGGTCGTCGTCGTCACCCTGATGATCAACGTGCTGAAGGTCTTCGACCTGGTCTTCATCATCGCGCCCGGTTCCTCCCAGGACGACGCGAACGTGCTCGCCCTGGAGCTGTACCGCAAGGGCTTCGCCTCGGACCAGCCCGGCATCGCCAGTGCCATCGCGGTGTTCCTGCTGCTCCTGGTCATCCCGGTGATGTGGTTCAACGTACGGCGGCTCAGGCGGGAGGTCAGGCGATGACACCGCGTCCGCCGTATGACGGCTGGGGGTCCGGGGGTCGCCCCCCGGGTGGGTGCAGTGACGTACGGCTGATCGGGCGGGAGGTGCGGCGATGACCACGGACGCGGGCTCCCTCACGAAGACGGCGCCGGCACCGCCCGGGACGGCCCGGAAGGCGAAACGGTCGCTGGGCTCACGGCTCGCCGAGGGCGTCAGCGGCGGGCTGGTCCGGGTGTTCCTGATCGTCGTGGGCCTGTTCTGGCTGGTCCCCACGATCGGCCTGCTGCTGTCGTCGCTGCGCACGCCCCGGGACATGGCGGCGAGCGGCTGGTGGGAGGTCTTCACCAAGCCGTCCCAGCTCACCTTCCAGAGCTACGAGGAACTGCTGAGGAACGGCGACATCACCTCCTCCCTCCTCAACACCGTGATGATCACGGTCCCGGCGACGGTCCTGGTCGTGGTCATCGGGTCGCTGGCGGGCTACGCCTTCGCGTGGATGGAGTTCCCGGGCCGTGACTGGTGGTTCCTGGCCGTGGTCGGGCTGCTCGTCGTACCCGTCCAGGTCGCGCTGATCCCGATCGCCGAACTCTTCGGCAAGATCGGCCTGTTCGGGTCCGTCGTCGGCGTGATCCTGTTCCACGTCGGCTTCGGTCTGCCCTTCGCGGTGTTCCTGCTGCGGAACTTCTTCGCGGAGATCCCGAGAGAGCTGCTGGAGGCGGCACGGCTGGACGGCGCGGGTGAACTGCGGCTGTTCGTCCGGGTCGTGATGCCGCTGGGCGGGCCCGCGATCGCGAGCCTCGGCATCTTCCAGTTCCTGTGGGTGTGGAACGACATGCTGGTCGCGCTGATCTTCTCGGACTCCGGGAGCCAGCCGATCACGGTCGCCCTGCAGACGCAGGTACGGCAGTTCGGCAACAACATCGACGTACTGGCGCCGGGAGCGTTCATCTCCATGGTGATCCCGCTGGCCGTGTTCTTCGCGTTCCAGCGGCAGTTCGTCTCCGGCGTGATGGCGGGCGCCGTCAAGTAACCGACGGGGCGACACTCTTGAGGGGCGGACCGGACACCGGTCCGCCCCTTCACGCGTACCGGGCTTCTCCCCGCGCGCGGGTCCCCCGAATGCCGCAGGGAACGTAACCAAGTCACTCCACCGGCCGTTCCCGGGCCGAACGCCCGCGCCGACTCCGCCGGCCCCGCCGACCCATGGATGCCCCGTGCCCAGGTTCAGTGTCATCGTCCCCGCGTACCGGGTCCAGGCGTATCTGCACGCGTGCCTGGAGTCGGTGCTGTCCCAGTCGTATCCGGACCTCGAACTGATCGTCGTCGACGACTGCTCCCCCGACGCCTGCGGCGCGATCGCCGACGAGTTCGCGGCCCGCGACCCGCGCGTACGCGCCGTGCACCTGCCCGAGAACCAGGGCCTGGGAGCCGCCCGCAACGCCGGGATGGAGCGGGCGAACGGCGACTACCTGGTCTTCCTCGACGGCGACGACACCCTCACCCCCGACGCGCTCAGGGCCGTCGCCGACCGGGTGAAGGAGACCGGCGAGCCGGACGTCCTGGTCTACGACTACGCGCGTACGCACTGGTCGGGCGAGACGGTCCGCAACCAGGCCGCCGCGCACCTCACCGAAGAGGGCCCGGCACCGTTCCGGCTCACCGACCGGCCGGGGCTGCTGAAGCTGCTGATGGTGGCCTGGAACAAGACGGTGCGGCGGGAGTTCGCCGAGCGCGCGGGCTTCACCTTCCCGCCCGGCTACTACGAGGACACCCCGTGGACGTACCCGGTCCTGATGACGGCCCGGTCCATCGCCACCCTGGACCGGGTCTGCGTCCACTACCGGCAGCGCCGGCGGGGCAGCATCCTGGGCACACCGAGCGCACGGCACCTCGACGTCTTCGCGCAGTACGACCGCGTCTTCGCGTTCCTGGAGTCGGCCCCGGAACTGGAGCACTGGCGGCCGGTGCTGTTCCGCCGCATGGCCGACCACCTGACGACGGTGTTCACCCGCCCCGACCGCATCCCCCGCTCCCTGCGCGGCGAGTTCCTGCGCCGGGCCCGCGTCCACTGCCGCCGCTACCGGGTCCCCGGCGCCCCCGCCCCGCTGCCGGTGCGCCTGCGCCACGCCCTGCTCCGGCTCGGCCTGCGCCGCACCTACGAGACCCTGCGGCTGGCGTCGGCCCTGCGCCACCGGACGGTGAAGGGCACCGCCAAGCTGCTGCGCACCGCGCGGGCCGTCGCCCTCCGCCTGCACTACCGCGTCCAGCGCCGCCTCCCCCTGCGCGCCGACCGCGCCGTCTTCGCCGGCGACGGGGACCGGGGGCACGGCTGCAACCCGGGCGCGCTGGAGGAGGCGTTCCGCAGCTTCGCGCCGCACGTGCGCACGGCGTGGGCCGCCGACCCCGCTCACCACCACACGATCCCGCCCGGCACGCGCCGCCTGGCCCCCGGCACGGCCGCCTACTGGACGGCCCTGGCCCGCTCCCGCTACCTGGTGCACCACACCGGCTTCGACGCCGGCCTGGTCAAACGCCGGGGCCAGATCCTGATCCAGACGCAGGCCGGAACGCCCCTCAAGCACATGGGCCTGGACCTCCAGGAACGCCCGGCCGCCGCGGCCGGCACCGACTTCGCCCGGCTGCTGCGCGACGTCGACTCCTGGGACTACGTCGTCTCCGCCAACCGCCACTCCACCCTGACCTGGGAACGCGTCCACCCCGGCGGCTACACCACGCTGGAGTGCGGCCAGCCCCGCACCGACGTCCTCCAGCGGGCGACGGCCGCGGACGTGGCGCGGCTGCGCGAGAGCCTCGGCATCCCCGAGGGCACCGTCGCGATCCTGTACGCGCCCACCCACCGCGACTACCGCCGCACCCAGCGCGTCGCCCTGGACCTGGAGCGCGTCGTCACCCGTCTCGGTCCCCGCTTCATGGTGCTGGCCCGCGCCCACCCCCGGCACGGCGGTCCGCTCGCCGCGTCCGGGGGCCGCGTCCTCGACGTCAGCGGCCATCCGCGGGTGGAATCGCTCTGCCTGGCCTCGGACGCCCTCGTCACCGACTACTCGGCGCTGATGTTCGACTACGCGGGCCTGGACCGGCCGATCGTGATCCACGCCGACGAGCCGGAGGCGTACGAGGCGGCCCGCGGCACCTACTTCGACCTGCGCTCCTTCCCGCCGGGCGCGATCGCGCGGGACGAGGACGAGCTGATCGACGTCTTCGCCGAAGGCCACTGGTGCGGCCCCCGGTCCGACCGGCTCAGGGCCGCCTTCCGCGAGCGGTTCTGCCCGTACGACGACGGCCGCGCCGCGGAGCGCGTCGTACGCCGGGTGGTGCTCGGGGAGACGGACCTGCCGCCCGTCGTGCCGCTCGCCGAACGCCGGCCGGCGCCCTCCTCCCCCACTCTCGGCCTCGCCCGGGCGGGAGGAGCCCCGTCCGCGGCGCTCACCCGCACCCCGCTGGCGACCGTGCCGAAACCCGCCGGGCTCCGCACCGTCACCGACAGCCTCTGACCGCCGTTTGTCCTCTGGGAGTCCGCATGCCCCGCACCTCGTCGCGGCCCACTCCGACCCGGCCGCCCACCTGGCGGCCGACGGGACGGCCGGGCCGCCGGACGGGCAGCTCCCGTCGGACGGACGGCTCCCGTGCGACCAGGCGAACGAGAGAAAGAGCAGCATGCCCCGCTTCAGCATCATCGTCCCGTCCCATGGGGTCGCGGGGCGGCTGTCCCAGGCGCTGGACTCGGTCCTCGCCCAGTCCTTCGGCGACTTCGAGCTGATCCCCGTCCACGACGCCCCGGACCGCGCCGAGGCGGACGTCGTGGCGGAGCGCGCCGAGCGGGACTCCCGGGTGGCGCCCGTGCACTCGCCGCCGTCGGCCGGGCTGGCCGGGGCGCGCAACACCGGGATGCGGGCGGCGACCGGCGCGTACCTGCTGTTCCTCGACGGCGACGACGTCCTCACCCCGGGCGCGCTGGCGGCGCTGGACGCGCGGCTGGCGGACACCGGCGGCGTCGACGTGCTGTACGTCGAACACGAGCGGGTGCCCTGGTGGGAGGGCGAGGCGACCAATCCGGCCGCCCCGCTGCTGGCCAAGGCCCCGGACGGGGTGTTCGCCCCGGGCCGCGCCCCGCACCTCACCGGCGTGCGGCTGCCCGCGTGGAGCGCGGTGTACCGCCGTACCTTCCTCACCGAGCGGCGACTGGCCTTCCCCGACGGGCACTTCACGGACATCGGCTTCGGCGCCCTCGTCGCGGCGCGCGCCGAGCGGGTGGCGGTGCTGCGCTCCGTGGTCGTACGGCATCTGGTGCGGCGGCAGGGCAGCCGGCTGAACCTGCCCGGCGAGCACCACGCCGACCTCCTCGACCAGGCCGAACTGGCGCTCGCGCACGCCACCGAACGGGGGCTGTCGGCCGAGCGGCGCGGTCCGCTGTTCGAGGAGCTCTTCGCCGCGATCCTGAAGACCGCCACGCACCCCCGGCGTCTGACGCGCCGGGGACGCCGCGCCTTCTTCCGCCGGGCGAGCCACCTCTACCGGCGCCACCGCCCCGCCGGTTTCCGGCCCCCGGGCGGCCGGCTCGGCGTGCAGCACCGGCTGCTGGCGTCCGGGTCGTACGCCGGGTTCCGTGCCCTGCGCGCCGCGAACCGGGCGGCGGCCGGCGTCCTGCGTCACCTGCCGCGCCCGCACGGACTGCGCACCCGCCTGCGCTACCGCCGCCGGCTGCGCCGCCCGCTCGACCCCCACCTCGTCGTGTACTGCGCCTACTGGGGCCGCGGCTACGCCTGCAACCCGGCGGCGATCCACGCCAAGGCCCGCGAACTCGCGCCGCACCTGCGGTCGGTGTTCCTGGTCGAGCCGGACCAGGCGCACACGGTCCCCGAGGACGTCGACCACGCCGTCATCGGCAGCCCGCGCTACTGGGACGTGCTCGCCCGCGCCAAGTACCTGGTCAACAACGCCAACTTCGCCGACGACGTCGTCAAGCGGCCCGGCAGCGTGCACCTGCAGACGCAGCACGGCACCCCGCTGAAGACGATGGGCGTCGACCAGTCGACGTACCCCGTGGTGGCCGCGGCCAGCGGCAGCTTCGCCAGACTGCTGGCCCGCGTGGACCGCTGGGACTACAACCTGTCCTCCAACCGCCACTCCACCCAGACGTGGGAGCGCGCCTTCCCCGGCTCCTACGAGCACCTGGAATACGGCTATCCGCGCAACGACGTCTACTGCACGGCGACCGCCGACGACGTCGCCCGCGTCCGGCGCGAGCTGGGCGTCCCCGAGGGGGCGACGGCCGTGCTGTACGCGCCCACGCACCGGGACTACGAGGCCGGTTTCGGCACTGGCGGCCTGGACCTGGAGGCGTTCTGCGAGGCGGCCGGCGAGGACGTGGTGGTGCTGCTGCGCGCCCACTACTTCTACGACCGGGGCGGTGCGCGGAGCACCGGCCGGGTCATCGACGTCACCGCGCACCGCTCCTCCGAGGACGTGTGCCTGGCCGCCGACGCGCTGGTCACCGACTACTCGTCGATCATGTTCGACTACGCCAACCTGGACCGGCCGATCGTCGTGTACGCCGAGGACTGGGACGTCTACCGGGAGACCCGCGGCGTCTACTTCGACCTGATGGCGGCGCCGCCCGGCCCGGTGGTGCGCACGCCCGAGGAACTGGCCCGCGTCTTCCGCGACGGCTCGTACGCGGGGCCGGAGCCGGCGGCGCTGCGGGCGGCGTTCCGGGAGCGGTTCTGCGAGTTCGACGACGGCCGGGCCGCCGAGCGCGTCGTGCGCCGGGTGCTGCTCGGCGAGCCGCCCGAGGCGCTGCCGCCCGTGATCCCGCTCGCGGAGCGCGTCCCCGCCCCCGCCGCCGCCACCTTCGCAAGGAGCTGATTCCGCAGTGCCCCGCTTCAGCGTCATCATCCCCTGCTTCAAGGTGCAGGGCTTCCTGCGCGAGTGCCTCGACTCGGTCCTGGACCAGTCCTACCGGGACATCGAGGTCGTCGCCGTCGACGACTGCTCGCCGGACGGCTCGGGCGCGATCCTCGACGAGTACGCCGCCCGCGACGAGCGGGTGCGCGTGCTGCACCTGGAGGAGAACGCCGGCCTCGGCCGGGCCCGCAACGCCGGGATGCCGCACGCCACCGGCGACTACCTCTTCTTCCTCGACAGCGACGACACGCTCACCCCGGGCGCCCTGCGCGCGATGGCCGACCGCCTCGCGGAGACGGCCGACCCGGACGTCCTGGTCTTCGACTACGCGCGCACCTACTGGTGGGGAGGCACCCGGCGCAACGTGCTGGCCGGGGTGCTGGCGGAGGCCGGCGACGGCACCTTCACCGCGGCCGAGCACCCCGGGATCCTCGACCTGCTGATGGTGGTGTGGAACAAGGTCTACCGGCGCGACTTCGTGGAGCGGGAGGGCTTCACCTTCCCGCCGGGCTACTACGAGGACACGCCCTGGACCTTCCCGGTCATGTTCAGCGCCGGGCGGATCGCCACGCTGGACCGCATCTGCCTGAACTACCGGCAGCGCCGCCAGGGCAACATCCTGTCCACCACCAGCCGCAAGCACTTCGACGTCCACGCGCAGTACGAGCGGGTCTTCGCGTTCCTCGACGCCCGCCCGCAGCTGGCCCGGTGGCGGCCGTTCCTGCACGCCAAGATGGGCGAGCACTGCCTGGACATCCTGTCCAAGCCGGACCGGCTGCCCCCGGGCGACAAGGCCGAGTTCTTCCGCCGCACCGCCGAGATGTTCCGCGCGTACCGGCCGGAGGGCGCCGAGGTCCCGGCCGAACTGCGCGTCCTGGACGGCGGGGCCCTCGGGTACGCGGCCTACCGGCTGCGGCGGCAGTCCGGGAGGGCGGGCCGGGAACTGGCGCGGCGGGCGCGGCAGGCGCAGGGGGCGGTCGGCGGGGGTCTGGGGCGGGTACGCGGCGCGGTGCACACCCGCCGCCCGCTGGACCCCGGCCTCGTCGTCTACTCGGCCTTCTCCCACCGGGGTGTGCTCGGCGACCCCGCGGCGATCCACCGCAAGGCGCGCGAGATCGCCCCGCACCTGCGCGGGGTGTGGGTGGTGCGCGACGAGGAGTGCGCGGCGGACCGGGCCGTGCTGCCGCCGGACACCGAACACGTGGTCCTCGGCAGCGCGGCCTACCGCCGGGTCACCGAGCGGGCCACGTACTTCGTCAACAACGTCAACTGGCCCGGTGCCGTGGCCAAGCGGCCGGGCAGCGTCCACATCCACACCCACCAGGGCACCCCGCTCAAGTACATGGGCGCCGACCTGCTGGGCAGGCCCGGCGCCCGGCACGGCCTGGACGTGCCGCAGATGCTGCGCCGGGCCGACCGCTGGGACTACAGCCTGGTCGCGAGCCGGTACGCGGAGCGGGTGTGGGAGCGGGCGTATTCGTGCCACTTCACGTCGGTGCGCACCGGCAGTCCGCGCAACGACGTGCTGGTGGGCGCCGCCCCGGAGGACGGCCGCGCGGTCCGCGAGCGGCTCGGCGTCCCCGACGGCCACACCGTCGTGCTGTACGCGCCGACCCGCCGTGAGTACCGGCGCGGCGGGCACGTCGACCGGATCGACCTGGCCCGTCTCGCCGCCGACCTCGGGGACGGCCACACCCTGGTGGTCCGGCTCCATCCGTCCCTCGCCACCGGGCCGGCGCGCGGCATGGGCCTCTCGGAGCTGCACCGGCGGGGCGTGCTGGTCGACGCGACCGACGAACCGCACGTCGAGGACCTGATGCTCGCCTCCGACCTGCTGATCACCGACTACTCCGCCCTGATGTTCGACTACGCCCTCCTGGACCGGCCGATCGTGATCCACGCCGACGACTGGGCCGCCTACGCGGCGAGCCGCGGCGCCTACTTCGACATCACCGCCGAGGCGCCGGGCCACGTGTCCCGCTCCTACCGGGAGCTGGCGTGGCTGCTGGACTCCGGTGCGTGGCGGGACGAGGAGGCGGCACGGCTGCGGTCCGCGTTCCGGGCGCGGTTCTGCGAGTACGACGACGGGCGGGCCGCCGAGCGGGTGGTCCGGACGCTGATGCTGGGCGAGGCGATGTCCGCCCCGGAGTCCCGGGGCATCCCCGGCGCCCGCGCCGTGCCGGGCGGCCGCGATGTGCTGACCTCCCCGTGAGGCCGCGTACCTGGGTGCTCGCCCTGGCCGCGGTGTTCGCCCTGCTCCAGCTCGCGAACGTCACCGGCCGGGCCACGCCCGACTCCAAGAACTACCTGTCGTACGCGCTGAGCCTCGGCGGCGGGAGCGAGCGCGAGGTGGCGGCGGCCACCATCGACTACGCGTGCGCGAGCGAGGCGTCGACGGCCCGCCGCGACCAGAGCGTGCACGTGGTCCGTTTCCACCGCCCCGACCCCACCGGACCGGTCATGGCCGAGTGCCGGGAGCGGGAGTGGCGTGCGGTGGAGCCGCGGCTGGCGGCCGGGACGGCCGGCGGGCACACCACGCCGTTCATGCCGGAGCGCTTCATGCGGATCTTCGAGGTGCGGCCCGGATACCCGGTGTTCCTGGTGCCGTTCGTCACGGCCTTCGGGGTGACGTGGGGCCTGTGGGCGGCGGGCGTCGTCATCGCGTGCGCGGGCGGCGTCCTCGCCTTCCTGGTGCTGCGCACGCTGTCCGTGCCGGTACCGCTCGCGCTGACCGGGCAGGCGCTGTACTACGTGCTGCCGTGCGGGACGACGGCCCTACGCCCGATGGCCGAGGGGCTGCTGATGGCACTGACCCTGGCGGCGGTGTGGGGCTGTGCGCTGGTGCTGCGGGCGGGGCGCGCGCGGGCCGGGCTCGCCCTGGTCGCCGGTTCGCTGCTCGCGCTGTTCACGGTCAAGCACTCGCAGGCGCTGTTCCTCGGGCTGTGCCTGGCGGCGGCGGGCGCGCTGACCGCCCTGCGGCGGCACCGGCGGGGCCGGCCGCCGGGCCGGGAGGTGCTGTCGCTCACGGCGATCGGCCTGGCCGGCGTCGTCGTCACGCTGGCCCTGGCGCGGCTGCTGCACTACCCCTCCGAGACCGACAGCCTGCAGGACCTGCTCACCGACCACTTCGCCCGGCCCGACCGGGAGCGGCCGTGGGCGGAGTTCTGGCAGCTGCAGGGCAACTTCTGGGTGGAGTGGCTGCGCCGGCAGGCGCGGGAGCCGCTGTTCGTCGCGGCCCTGGCCGCCGGGGCGTGGGGTGCGCTGCGGCGCGGGGGCGCGGCCGGCGGCTTCCTGGCCGCGGCCGCGTTCACCGGGATCCTCACCCAGGCGGGGCATCCGGACATCAACATCTGGGGTGAGCGGCTGATCGTGCTGGCGTGGCTGCTGCCGGTGGTGGGGGTGCCGCTGCTGCTGGAGCCGGTGGTGCGGGGCCGGGTGGCGCTGCCCGCGCAGGGGCATGCCGACCGGGCTCGCGCGCCCAGGTGATCCGCGCTCCGGGCGTCACTCGGTTCCGCGCTCCGGGTGTCACTCGGTTCCGGGCTCCGGGCGTCACTCGATGAGGTGAACCGGGGTCATTTCACCGACTCCAACGGGAACATACGGCAAATGCCCCGAATGTCCCACTTTTCACCCCTTCCGTGAGTGCCGGCGTCGTCGTCCGGCGGCCCGTGCGCGGCGCGACGGCGCTGCGCGGCGGCCGCGCCTGGCGCCCCACCCCGTACCAGGCCGTCGGCTTCCTGTTCTTCCTGCTGATGTCACTGGCGTACTGGGCGGTGCCGTTGTGCTGCGACGCCGGCCAGCACGCGGCCGTCGTGGAGCGCCTGAAGGCCGATCTCCTGGACCCCCGCCACCCGATGGCCGACCTGCCCGGCGCGGGAAGCGCCTACTACTCGCCGTACGCGGTGGCGCAGGGCCTGTTCGCCCGGCTGACCGGGCTGGGCGGCTGGGAGGTGGTGCGGCTCGCCGGGCCGGTGAACCTGCTGGTGCTGCTGACCGGCCTGGGCCGCTTCGTACGGGTGCTGACCCCGCGGCCGTGGGCGCCGGTGCTGGCGCTGGGCGCGATGACGCTGCTGTGGGGTACCGAGCGGGCCTGGTGGAGCGGCTATCTCGGGCTGATGTCGATGACGGGCAACCTCGGCTACCCGTCGGCGTGCGCGATCGGGCTGACGTTCTGGGCCTGGGCGCTGACCGGGGCGCGGGCACGGGACGCGCGCCAGGTGCGGTACGTGGGGCCGGGCGGGCTGCGCGGCCTGCCCGGGTACGCGGCGCTCGGCCTCCTCTACGGCCTGGTCCTCCTCGTCCACCCGATCACGGCGGTGGCGGCCGCGCTCGGCGCGGTGGCGCTGGTGACCGGATGGCAGCGGGGGTGGCGCGGGGCGGTCGCCGGACGGTGGGCGCTGACGGGCGGCGCGGCGGTGGCGTCGGCGGCGGCGTGGCCGTACTTCGACGTGTTCGCGCTGGCCGGCGACGACAGCGTGGACGGGATGCACCGGATCCTGTACCTGCACCTGCCCGGGGAGTTCTGGCTGGCGCTGCTCGGGCTGCCGGCGCTGTGGCTGCGCGGGCGCCGGTCGCCGCTGGATCCGCTGGTACTGATGTTCGCGCTGGACTGCGCGGTGGTGGCGTACGGCTGGTTCAGCGGCCACTACACCTACGGCCGCATCCTCGGGCTCACGCTGGTGCCGCTCCAGTTCGCCCTGGCGGTGGAGCTGGCGGCGCCCCGGCCGTGGGGGCGGTGGCGCGCGGCGCTGGGCCGGACCGCGGCCGCGGGGGCGCTGCTGGGGTTCCTCACGGTCCACGCCGGGGCGGTCGTGCCGCGCGCGCTGGATCCGGTCGGCTTCGAGCAGCCGCCGCACTGGCCGACGTACGAGTGGGCGGCCCGGCACATCGGCCCCGGCGAGGTCGTGATCACCGACGGCTACTACGCCGGGCACGCCATCGCCGGGTACGGGCCGAACCTCGCGGCGCCCGCCTGGCCGGATCCGTCGCTGGACGAGGCGGAACGCCGGCGGCGGGTGGCCGACGTCGAGGCCTACCTCGCGCCCGGCTCGACCCGCGCCGAGCGCGCCGCCGTCGTCCGCCGCCACCACGTCCGCTGGCTGCTGCTGACCCGCTGGCAGCCGGTGCCCGAGGAGGCGGTGGTGGTGGCGTGGAGCGAGCGGACGGGAGAGGTGCTGGCGCGGGTCGGGGGCCGGGGCTGACTACTCGATGACGAGGTCGACCGGGATGTTGCCGCGGGTGGCGTTGGAGTAGGGGCAGACCTGGTGGGCCTGCTCGACCAGCTTGCGGCCGGTCTCCTCGTCCACGCCCTCGGGCAGCTCGACCCGGAGGGTGACGGCGAGCGCGAAGCCCTCGCCCTGCTTGCCGATGCCGACCTCGGCGGTCACCGCGGCGTCGCTGACGTCGACCTTCGCCTGCCGGCCGACGAGGCCGAGGGCGCTGCCGAAACAGGCGGCGTACCCGGCGGCGAACAGCTGCTCGGGGTTGGTGCCCTGCCCGTTGCCGCCCAGCTCCACGGGGGCAGCGAGCGCGAGGTCGAGCTTGCCGTCGGAGCTGACGGCGCGGCCGTCGCGGCCGTGGGTGGCGGTGGCGGCGGCGGTGTAGAGCGCGTCCATGGGAAAACCGTCCCTCTTGAGGAGTTGCGGAGTTGCGGAGTCGGGAAGAGGTTCCGACGACGCCAAGTAGAGCACACAATTCAGTTGCGCACAATTCAATGACGGGCAAGGACCGTCGGTTACGCTGAAGTCATGACCACGCCCGCCACGGACTGGCTCCGCCTCGACCAGCAGATCTGCTTCTCCCTCAACGCGGCCTCGCGCGCCTTCAACGGCGTCTACCGCGTGGTCCTCAGGGAACTGGGCCTCACCTACCCGCAGTACCTGGTGATGCTGGTGCTGTGGGAGCACGGGGAGCTGCCGGTGAAGAAGCTCGGCGAGCACCTGCGGCTCGACTCCGGCACCCTCTCGCCCCTGCTCAAGCGGCTGGAGACGGCCGGTCTGGTCCGGCGGGAGCGCAGCGCGCGGGACGAACGGTCGGTGGAGGTGCGGCCGACCGCGGAGGGCGTGGCGCTGCGCGAGCGGGCCCTCGAGGTCCCGCGCCGGATCGCCGCGGCGACCGGCCTGGACCTCGCGGAGATCCAGGAACTGCGCTCGCGTCTCGACCGGCTCACGACCTCCCTGGACGCGTACGTCCTGGAGCCCCCCTCCGCCCCGTCCTGACGGGTACGGTGCCCACCGGGCGCCGGATGCCGGATCATGGCTACCGACGACCACTGACGAGGGGACGGCCGCACATGACCTGGCTGATCACCGGCGGCGCCGGTTACATCGGGGCGCACGTCGTACGGGCGATGACCGAGGCGGGCGAGAAGGCGGTCGTGTACGACGACCTGTCCACCGGCATCGCCGAGCGCGTGCCCGACGGCGTCCCCCTGGTGGTGGGCTCGGTCCTCGACGGCGAACGGGTCGCGCGCGCCCTCACCGGCCACTCCGTCACCGGCGTCGTACACCTCGCGGCGAAGAAGCAGGTCGGCGAGTCGGTGGACCTGCCGCTGCACTACTACCGGGAGAACGTCGAGGGCCTGCGCGTCCTGCTGGAGGCGGTCACCGCGGCCGGCGTGCCGTCCTTCGTCCTCTCCTCCTCCGCGGCCGTGTACGGCATGCCCGACGTCGACCTGGTGACGGAGGACACGCCGTGCCTGCCCATGTCGCCGTACGGCGAGACCAAGCTGGCCGGTGAGTGGCTGGTCCGTGCCACCGGCCGGGCGACGGGCCTGTCCACGGCGGCGCTGCGCTACTTCAACGTGGCGGGGGCGGCGAGCCCGGAACTCGCCGACACCGGCGTCTACAACCTCGTCCCGATGGTCTTCGAGAAGCTGACGGAGGGCGCCGCCCCGCGCGTCTTCGGCGACGACTACGCGACGCCGGACGGCACCTGCGTCCGCGACTACATCCACGTGGTCGACGTGGCCGAGGCCCACGTCGCCGCGGCCCGCGCCCTGACGGCCTCCCCCGGGCGCGCCCTCACCCTCAACATCGGCCGGGGCGAGGGCGTCTCCGTCCGCGAGATGATCGACCGCATCAGCACCGTCACCGGCCACGACCACCCGGCGACGGTCACTCCCCGCCGCCCCGGCGACCCGGCCCGCGTGGTCGCCTCGGCCGACCGGGCCGCCGCGGAACTGGGCTGGAAGGCCAAGTACGACGTCGACGACATGATCGCGTCCGCGTGGGCGGGCTGGGTCCGGCTGCATCCGGGGGCGGCGCGGGACTGAGACGTCACGTCGATGAACCCATCCCGCTCCGAACGCGCCCTCGGGGCCGTCATCGGGTCGGCCGTGGGGGACGCCCTGGGCGCGCCCTTCGAGTTCGGACCGGAGGGCGCCTTCTCCGACCGCTTTCCCCTCCCCGGGCAGGGCGGCGAGATGTGCGGGGGCGGCGGCTGGGACCCGGGTGAAGCCACGGACGACACCCAAATGGCGGTCCTGGTCGCCGAGTCCCTGCTGGAGTGCGGCGGTCTCGACCTGCCGGATGTCTTCGGGCGGTTCCGGCGCTGGGCCGCCGCCGACCCGAAGGACATCGGCCTGCAGACCGAGGCCGTACTGAGCTCCGGCGACCCCTGGGACACGGCCGCCGCCCTGCACTTCCAGACCAACGGGCGGGGCGCCGGCAACGGCGCCCTGATGCGGGCCGCACCGTCCGCCGTCCACTTCGCTCCCCGGGGCCGGGACACCACTATGGACGCCGCCCGCCGCCTCGCCGCGCTCACCCACGGGGACCGTGCGGCGTGGGAGGGCACGGCGGTCTTCCACGAGCTGGTGCGGGTCGCCCTGGCAAGCGACGACCCGCTCGCCGCCCTGCCCGCCACCCTGCACGCGGTTCATCCCGGCCACCGCGCCCGCTACGCCACCGTCCTCGCCCCCGACTGGCACCCCGACCTGGCGACCGAGTTCAACGGCGCCGTCTGGCCCTGCCTCGGCTCCGCCGTCTGGGCGCTGCGTACGACCTCCTCCTACGAGAACGCCGTGCGCGCCGCGATCGACCTCGGTGGCGACACCGACACCGTGGCCGCCGTCACCGGCGCACTGGCCGGGGCCGTGCACGGCATCGCGGCCGTCCCCGCCCGCTGGACCGAGGCCCTGCGCGTACCGCTGCCGGGGTTCGGCGGACGGGTGCTGCGCACGGCGGAACTGGCCGCCCTCACTCGGGGGTTGGGCGGCTGACCCATGACAGTGGGGCCCGTTCACCCGCAGGCCACCAACGTTCTACGGGCCGGGCTGGTCCGCCTCGACGCCAAACCGGCGTAACGAGAAGCCCCCGGCTTCAGCCGGCGGAGGAGTTCCCGGAAGGCTTCGGACTGATCGACGATGCGTCCTGAGCAGTGGAGCCGCCGACGACCAACTCCGACACTCACACCGACCGATCCACTCTGCCGGGGGACGGGATTCGCCGGTGCCCCGCGCAGCCGACCGCGGGTACTGTTCTGGTGTCGAAGCAGAACAGGAGCCAGTATGCACGCTCTGCCTCAAGACCACACCGGCGTCCGAATCGCACGCCTTCGCCGGGAGCGCCACCTCACCCAGAGAGCCCTTTCCGACCTCGCAGGGGTCCCCTACAGCACCCTGACGAAGACGGAACAGGGAGTCCTGCCCGCCACTCCGCACATCGTCGCCGCGTGCGCGCGAGCCATGCGGGTAGAAGTCTCGACGATCATGGGCCAGCCCTACGTGAGTGAGCTGCGTGCGGACGAACTCGACGTCCTGATAAGGCCGATCCGGGAAGCCCTGGACGTCTACGACCTCGGCCCCGATCCGGACATTCGCCCCCGTCGTCCCGAGGAGTTGCTGGACGATGCGGAGGCGCTGTGCGCCGCCGTCCGCGCCGGTGAGATCAAGCGGGCCGCGAGCGACGTTGCCGGGCTCATCGAGGAGGCAACGACCGCGGCTCACGCCAACGGCACCACAGAGGGCTGGCTCACCCTCGCCTCCTTCTACCGGACGGCATACGACGTCGCCGCTAAACTGGGCTTTCCAGACCTGGCGCAGCTGTCCCTGACCCGCGTGGACTGGGCCGCGCAGCGCGGGTCCGATGGTGTCCTCGGCGGCATGTACCAGTACCTTCGCGCCCTCACCTACTTGCGAGAGGGCAAGTACCGCACTGGTCAACGGCTCGTGTCACTGGGCCTGTCCACGCTGCGGCAGGCGGAGGAGTCCCGGGCGCGGCAGGTCGTCACGGGGCAGTTGCACCTCGGCGCGGCGGTCATGGCCGGCCGGGCGCACAACGAGCACCAGGCTCTCGAGCACCTGGGCGAAGCCGAACGCATCGCCGCCGGGACGGGAGAGTCGGTGCAGGTGCACTGGCTCGCCTTCGGACCGACGAACGTGAAGGTCCACCGCGTCTCGGTCCTGACCGAACTGGACAAGTACGGCGAAGCCGTCGAGGCAACGGATGGTCTGTCCATCCCTGGCGACTGGCCCAAGTCTCGGACCAGCCACCACTTCGCCGAAGTCGCCCGCGCCCAGATGTGGACGGGCAAGCTCGACGCATCGTTCAAGAGTCTGCTCATGGCCAGGAAAACGGCTCCGCAACAGGCCAAGTACCACCCGACTGTGCGAGAGACCTACGCAGGCCTGGAAGCCGCTCACCGTCGGCTCCCCGAGAGCTTCCTCTCGTACGGTGCTTGGCTCGGATCTCCGACGTCACACTGAGCAGTCTCACAACTTACCGTCAGCCTTTGGCCCCGACTATCACCAACTTGTGATAGTTGGAGCCTAGTTGTGTCAGCACTATGTCGTCACTGCCCACTTCGACATGGAGCCGACCATGACGACGACACCTGGGGTGACCCAGGAGCGCACCTGCCGACGCGCTCTTGTGGACGCCACCCCCAAGCAGCGATTCATCACGAACTACCGCCCGGGCGAGGAGGTGATGAACGAGCGATTCGAGGTGGCCCCCCGTCGCGGTGCCGAACCACCCCGTCGTGAGGACGCGTGCCGGGTGGGTGCCATGCGCCGAATCGCCGCCGCCCGGCTGAGGTACTGCGGGCTCCAGGCCATGACGAACGACGTCGTGGTCATCGTCTCGGAGCTGCTGACCAACGCACTACTGCACAGCGGTGCCTCGGAGATCAGGCTGACCGTCACTACCGCCAACGACTCACTGCGCATCGCAGTGCACGACGGCGTACCCGGACAGGCCACACCGAAAGCCGTGAACCACAACACCGACGTGTCCGGGCGTGGCCTGGTTCTCGTCGACGCTCTGGCGAGGGAAAGCGGCGGCGAGTGGGGGACCAGCGACGCCGGCGCGGAGACCTGGTGCCGCCTCCCCGTGTCCACCGAGGAGCAGTCGTGACCACTGTGGCCACCCTGCTCCGGACCCGGTTCGCCCTGCCCTGGACCTTCGTCAATGCATGAAGGAGCCAGCGTGATCGTACCGCTGCTCCCGTACAGCCCGTTCGGAGGACGAGAGAGAAGCATCCGTCCCTCCACACCTCGTCCGAATACGGCCTGGTCCCCTTCATCACGCAGCGGAAAGGCGAGGAAGAGGCACCGGACGGAGTCTGTCGACCTTCCTCGCGTCGCAGGTGCTCCGTCGCCTCGGAACGTTCCAAGTCGTCGACCTGCGACAACTGCTCCGCAATCTGAGATCGGTCGGCTAGTCACCGTCCGAGGGGCGGAGCGTCGCACGTCTCGAAGCTCCGCCCGAACCAGCAGCTCGGCACCTGCCTGGCCGAGCTGTGCCACTCACCTCACACACAACCCACCCCAGGAGTCATTGTGACGACCGCTGCTGCGCAACTCACTCCCGTTCGCCCATGGGGAACCGGCCGTCTGACGCCGTACCCGACCACCGTCCGCCGCCCGCACGCCACAGTCGTCATCGACCCGGCCACGCAGCTCGGGGTCTTCCGCGACCGCTGTGGACATGTGGTCGAGATGGGCAAGCACGGCACCAGCTCCGGCACCGAGACCTCCACGACCACGAACTCGGACTCGGCGAACGACCAGGGCCACGACCAGGACAGCCAGCAGGACTGATGAACCTGACCGAGAAGGGACCCGTTCTGGTGGCCACCGAAGCGGACGACATCACCGCTGACATGGTGATCACCGAGCTCAACCGGCGGAACGTCCCAGTGGTCAGGTTGAACCCCGCCGACATCGGCGTGGACCTGACGGTCTCGGCCCGGTTCGGCACCTGCCCGGCCCCCGTGGTCGGGCAGGTGCGCACCCGGTCGCGAACCGCCGACCTGACCCAGGTGCGAGCGGTGTACTGGCGCCGCCCCACGTGGCCCGTTTTCACCTATTACGGCGACGACGACGCGCGGTACGCGGCTGCCCAGGTCCGATACGGGCTGGGCGGCACGCTCTACTCCCTTGAGGGGCCGCTGTGGGTCAACCACCCACTTCGCAACACCGCCGCCGACTACAAGCCCGCTCAACTCGCCGCCGCGCAACGGTTTGGTCTCCGCGTGCCGCCAACGATCGTCACCAACGATCCGGGCGAGGCCCGACAGTTCATCACCAGCCACGGCGAGGTGATCCACAAGACGCTGCGGTGGACCCCGTACCAGCGAGACGGCGTGCCCGTGACCACGTGGGCGGAACCGGTCACCGCTGCCGAGATCGACGACAGTGTGAGCGTGACACCGCATCTGTTCCAGGCCCGTGTGAACAAGGTCGCCGACATACGGGTGTTGGTCGTCGGCTCGCGGGTGTTCGCCGTACGGATCGACTCCGGCCTGCTGGACTGGCGCAAGGACTACTCCGCTCTCTCCTACACCGTGGTAGACCTGCCCGACCACGTGGACAAGGCGCTGCGCGCATACCTGGACCACTTCGGGTTGGTGTCCGGGAGTTTCGACCTGGCGGTGGACCGGACGGGTGACCACTGGTGGCTGGAACTGAACCCGAACGGCCAATGGGCCTGGCTGGAGGAGAAGACCGGCCTGGGCATGTCCGCCGCATTCGCCGACCTGCTGACACGAGGAGAAGCTCCATGACCGACACCGCGCCCGAGCGTCGTGCCCTCGCCGACCGGCTGGTGAAGACCGGCATCCTCAGAACCCCCCAGTGGCGGGACGCGGTGGAGGCCGTGCCGCGAGAGCTATTCCTCCACCCCGGCGTGTTCCTGCCTGTGGACGGTGGCCGATGGCGGCCGGTCAGCGCGGTCGGAGCCGATCCGACGGAATGGACACGCATCGCCTGTCGCGACGAGTCCCTGGCCACACAGCTCGACGGACACCTGACCGCTGACCAGGCCAGTGGTCCGGTGTCGGGCGTGCCCACCTCGTCTTCCACCACCCCGGTCACCGTGGTCGGCATGCTCGAGGAGCTGGACGTGGAGGAGGGGCATCACGTGCTGGAGATCGGCACGGGCACCGGGTACTCCTCGGCGCTGATGTGCCACCGCCTCGGCGAGGACAACGTGACGACCGTCGAGGTGGATCCGGGCGTGGCCGCCCGTGCGGACGCCGCGCTGGAGACGGCTGGATACTCGACGTGGACCGTGACGGGGGACGGGCTCCTCGGTCACCCACGCCGTGCCCCGTACGACCGCGTCATCGCCACCTGTGCCGTCCGTCGCATCCCCCACACCTGGATCAGGCAGACCAGGCCGGGCGGGACCATCCTGGCCACCCTCGGCTCCTGGCCCTACGGCACCGGCCTGGCCAAGGTCACCGTGGGCGAGGGCGGCATCGCCGAGGGACGGATTGTCTGCCGCTCTTCGTTCATGCAGGCGCGCTCGCAGTTCACCGCACCGGTGTCCGGCGATCTGTCCGCGCGGACGGCCTACGCCGACAGCGAGCGGGAGACGAAACTACCGCCCACGATGCTGGAGGAGTGGATGCCCGCTTTCCTCACCCAGCTCGCCGCTCCCGGGGCACAGCTCACCCGCGCGACGACGAACGACGGCAGACCGCTCCTGTACCTCTTCGACCCGGCCCGCGAGTCCTTCGCCGAGTTCGTCGAGAACAACACCAGGTGGGCTGTCCGCCAAGGCGGTCCCGTGACCCTGTGGGACGACATCGAGCAGACGATCATCGCGTGGCAGGACGCGGGGAGCCCCGACATCAGCGCCGTGCGGCTTCATATCACCGACAGGTCCCACACGTACTGGATCGGCGACCAGCCGACGCTGCGCTGGCAGCACCGCATCGCCTGACAGCCGTTCGTCTGCGAGCTTGGCGACCCGGACTCGTCCGCATTCCCTGTGGCGGGCGGTCCGGGCTCTTTCCTTTGGTGTGGTCAACCTTGCCTACGGCGGCACCGACGGCCGCCGGGGGCCGCCGTACTACAGTGCGACGCCCGGTCGTCTCGGCCGCACCATCGTCCGAGCACCACGCCGGGGAAGCTGTCGGGCCTGCAGAGTTCCGCTGTCAGCCCCCGGCCCGCCTCACAACGCCTTGAGCCCCTCCGCCGTGGCCCGCGCCAGCGCCCCCAGGTAGCCCTTCGGCGGCTTCGGGCCGCGGACGACCACCGAGCGCCAGTACAGCGGGCCCGAGATCAGGTCCAGGGCCAGGTCGGTGTCGAGGCCGGCGGCGATCTCCCCGCGCTGTTCGGCCGCCGCCAGGATCCTGCTGGCGACGCCGTCCTGCCCCTCCCGCAACGTCTTCCGCAGGGCTTCCGCGATGTCGGGATTGCGGGCCGCCTCCGCCTGGAGGTCGGGGATGACCTGCGAGGCCACCGGGTGGCGCAGGGCGCGGGACGTCACCTCGTACAGCAGCCTCAGGTCGCCCTCCAGGGACCCGGTGTCGGGCGCGGGCAGGCCCTGCACGGCGAGTGCGGAGACGATGTCGAGCACCAGGTGCAGCTTGGAGCGCCAGCGCCGGTAGACGGCCGTCTTGCCGACGCCCGCACGGCGGGCGATCCCCTCGATGGACATCCGCGCGTAACCGACCGCCACGAGCTCCTCGAAGACCGCCGCCCGGATGGCCTCCGTCACGTCCTCGCGGAGCACGGCCGCCCCGGCGGGGGCCCGGCGGCGCGGGCGCGGCTGCGGCTCGTCGGCGTTGGTCGTCATGCGAGCCAAGCATAGGGGCGTGACGACGAAACGGTTGCGTTCCGACGTCGTCACGCCCTACGCTCACGTGACGACGATACGGTCCCGTCCCGACGTAAGTGAACACACGAGGTCACCCAGGTGAACAGCACGCGAGTCACCCGGGTGGACGACGGGCGCCTACCCCTCCCCCCTCCCCCCGAGCTGAAAGCAGCGGATGTGAGTCAGGCCCTCCACACACCGCCCCCGACAGCGGCCCCGGCCGCCCCCGCCGCCGACCACGACCTCGCGGCCCTCGCCGCCCGCCACGGTCTGTCGGTCAGCGGCGCCCGCCCCTCCCTGCCCGCGTACGTCCGCCAGCTGTGGGCGCGCCGGCACTTCATCACCGCCTTCGCCACCGCCAAGCTCACCGCCCAGTACAGCCAGGCCAAACTGGGCCAGGTCTGGCAGGTGATGACGCCCCTGCTCAACGCGGCGGTGTACTACTTCATCTTCGGCATGCTGATGAACACCAGCCGGGGAGTGGAGGACTTCGTCCCGTTCCTGGTCACCGGCGTGTTCGTGTGGACGTTCACGCAGAGCTCGATCATGGCGGGCACCAAGGCCATCTCCGGCAACCTCGGCCTCGTGCGCGCCCTGCACTTCCCGCGCGCCGCGCTGCCGGTCTCCTTCTGCCTCCAGCAGCTCCAGCAGCTGCTGTTCTCGATGGCCGCGCTGCTCGTGATCCTGCTCGCCTTCGGCGTGCCGCCCGCCGCCTCCTGGGTGCTGGCGGTCCCGGCCCTGGTCCTGCAGTTCACGTTCAACACCGGCGTGTCGCTGCTCATGGCCCGGGTCGGCTCCAAGATCCCCGACGCCGCCCAGCTGATGCCGTTCCTGCTGCGCACCTGGATGTACGCCTCCGGCGTCATGTTCAGCATCGACCACATGACCGGCCCCGACAGCGGCCTGCCGTCCTGGGTCGGCACCGCGCTCCAGCTCAACCCCGCCGTCGTCTACATCGACCTGATGCGCTTCGCCCTGATCGACACCTTCGACGGGAGCCACCTGCCGCCCCACGTGTGGGCGCTCGCGGTGGGCTGGGCGCTGGCCGCCGGGATCGGCGGCTTCATCTACTTCTGGAAGGCCGAGGAGACGTACGGTCGTGGCTGACAACACCCACAGCAACCAGGCGGACGAACGCGTCCCCACCGTCGTCGCCGACGGCGTCGACATCGTCTACCGGGTCAACGGCACCGGCGCCGGCCGCGGCTCCGCGACCGCCGCCCTCCACCGCATCCTGCGCCGCGGGAAGGCCGAGAAGGCGGCGGGCGTACGCCGGGTGCACGCCGTGAAGAACGTGTCCTTCGTGGCGTACCGGGGCGAGGCCATCGGCCTGATCGGCACCAACGGCTCCGGCAAGTCGACCCTCCTCAAGGCGGTCGCCGGCCTCCTCCCGGTGGAGAACGGCCGCATCTACACCGACGGCCAGCCCTCCCTCCTCGGCGTCAACGCGGCCCTGATGAACGACCTCACCGGCGAGCGCAACGTGCACCTCGGCGGCCTGGCGATGGGCATGTCCCGGTCGCAGATCAAGGAGCGCTACCAGGAGATCGTCGACTTCTCCGGGATCAACGACAAGGGCGACTTCATCACCCTGCCGATGCGCACGTACTCCTCCGGCATGGCGGCCCGGCTGCGCTTCTCCATCGCCGCCGCCAAGGACCACGACGTCCTCCTCGTCGACGAGGCGCTGGCCACCGGCGACCGCTCCTTCCAGAAGCGCTCCGAGGAACGCATCCGGGAGCTGCGCAAGCACGCCGGCACGGTGTTCCTGGTCAGCCACAGCAACAAGTCCATCCGCGACACCTGCGACCGGGTGCTGTGGCTGGAGCGCGGCGAGCTGCGCATGGACGGACCCACGGAGGAGGTCCTGAGGGAGTACGAGAAGTTCACCAACACCCCGGACAAGGGGGCGAAGCCCAGGCCCGCCCCCGCACCCGGGGCGAAGACGGCCGCTTGAACACGGCGGCCCCGGCCGCCGTCCCCCGTCCGGACACCCCTCCGTCGGCCGCCGCCCCCGTCCGGACACCCCCGCGCCGGACTCCTTCGCCCGGACGACGTACTCACGGTTAACCCTTTTGCCCGTTTGATGCCATTATGGCCGGACGGACCGAGCAGGAGCACCGGGAGCGACGACGGCGAAGGAGTCCCCGCGATGTCCGAGACCTTGCCCGAGCCCCCCGAGCTCAGCGTCATCGTCCACGGCCCCAACGTCCAGGACCACCTGCCCGCGCTCCTCGACTCCCTGGCCGCCCGCCCCCTCCCCGGCGTGGAGGTGATCGTCGCCGCCGTCGGGGACTGGGCCCGGGAGACCGCCGAGCGGCACACCCCCGCGTTCACCGTGCTGCCCCTGCCGGACGGGGCCCGCGACTCGGCGGCCCGCTCGGCCGGGGCGGCGCGGGCGTCGGGCCGGTGGCTGCACTTCGTCCACGCCAAGGACGGGCTGCCCGCCGGCGCTCCGCGCACGGTCGCCGAGCACGCCGCGGGCCTGGCCGACACCGTGGACGTCCTGCTCTTCGACCACGTCCGCAGCACCTGGCGCGCCTGCGGCCTGCCCTCCCCCGACGGCCCCCGCCTCGCCCGCGCGGGCCGTGCCGTCCTCGCCCCCGACGACCACACGGCACTGCTCGGACTGACCCCGCTGCTCGGCAACCGGGCCGTGCGCGCCGGCTTCTGGCGGGCCCACGAACGCCTCCTCACCACCGACGACGAGCCCTTCGCCGCGTACGCCGCCCTGCTGCTCGCCGACCGCGTCGCCTGCCTGCCCCACCCGGCGTACGAGGACCGCCGGCTGCGCCCCGAAAGCCTCCCGCCGCTCACCCCGGAACGGCGGTACGCCCTGGTCGAGCGCTACGAGGCGCTCCTCGGCCTGGCCGCCGGCCGCCCGGCCGCCCACGCCGCCCTGTACGAGCTGATGGTCGGCGACTGCCTCCGCGCCTTCGCCCGCTCCGGGATGCCGGACGACGTCGCGCGGGAGTTCTTCCGCCGCGCCTCCCTGGCCGCCCGGCGCCACCGCCCCGACGGCCACCGGCACCCGGCCGGCCTCGAGGGCGTACGCCGGTCCCTGCTGGAGCGGGACGCCTGCACCGAGTACCGCGCCCTGCGGACCGCCAACCGGACGCGCCGCAGGACGCGGTCGGCGGTGCGCACCGGGAGGCACCGGGCCGGGACGCTGCTGCGCACCCTCCAGTACCGCCGGGCCCTTGCCGGGCCGGTCGATCCCCACCTCGCCGTCTTCTCGGCGTACTGGGCCCGCGGCGTGGCCTGCAACCCCGCCGCGATCGCCGCCAGGCTCGCCGAACTCGCGCCGAGCGTCCACCCGGTGTGGGTGGTCACCGCGGCGGGCGCGGCCCTGCTGCCGCCCGGCACCGACCACGTCGTCCCCGGCACCCGCCGCTACTGGGAGGTGCTGGCCCGCGCCAAGTACCTCGTCAACAACGTCAACTTCCCGGACTCGGTCGTCAAACGCCCCGGCACCGTCCACCTCCAGACCCACCACGGCACCCCGCTCAAGCGGATGGGGCTGGACCAGATGCCGTACCCCGCGGCAGCCCGGGGCCTCGACTTCCAGGCGCTGCTGGAGCGGGTGGACCGGTGGGACTTCAGCGTCAGCGCCAACAGCCACTCCACGCGCATGTGGCAGCGGGCGTACCCGTCCCGCCACGTCTCCCTCGACCACGGCTATCCGCGCAACGACGTCTTCTACACGGCCGGCGCCGCCGACGTCCGCGCGGTCCGCGAGCGCCTCGGCATCGCGCCCGGCCACCGCGCGGTCCTGTACGCGCCGACCCACCGCGACTACGAGGCCGGCTGGACCCCGCGCCTGGACCTCGCCGCCCTCGCCGACGCCCTCGGCGAGGAAACGATTCTCCTGGTGCGCGCCCACTACTTCTACGAGGGCACGGCCGCCCCGCACGCCTCCCCGCCGGCCGGGCTGCGCCGCACCGGCCGGATCATCGACGTCTCCTCCTACGACCCGGTCGAGGAGCTGTGCCTGGCCGCCGACGCGCTGGTCACCGACTACTCGTCGATCATGTTCGACTACGCCAACCTCGACCGCCCGATCGTGATCCACGCCGACGACTGGGAGACGTACCGCACCACCCGCGGCGTCTACTTCGACCTGATGGCCGAGGCGCCGGGCCCGGTCGCCCGCGAGCAGGCGGAGCTGACGGAGATCCTCACCACGGACGCCTGGCGCGACGAACGAGCGGCGAAGGCGCGGGCCGCCTTCCGGCGCCGGTTCTGCGAGTACGACGACGGCCGCGCCGCCGAACGCGTCGTACGCCGGGTCTTCCTCGGCGAGGACGAACGGACGCTGCCCCCCGTACTGCCGATCGAGGAGCGCACTCCCTCGCCGAGCCCCGAGGAGGCGACCAGGTCATGAGCACGTCCACGGACTCCCCGGCGGACGCCCCCGACGTCACCGTCACGGTCATCGTCCACAACGACGCCGGACGCCTCCCCCGCGCGGTCGCCTCCGTCCTGCGCCAGACCCACGCGAACCTCGAGATCGTCATCAGCGACGACCACTCGACGGACGCGACCGAGGACGTGGCCCGCCGGCTCGCGGCCCGCGACCCCCGCGTCGTGTACCTCCGCCTGCCCGAGAACAGCGGCGGCTGCAGCGCACCGCGCAACCGCGCCCTGGAGATCGCGCGGGCGCCGTACCTGATGTTCCTGGACAGCGACGACGAACTGCCCGAGCGCGCCGTGGAGGTCCTGCTCGCCGCCCACCGCGCACGCGACCTCGACTTCGCGATGGGCGCGGTGCACCGGATACGCGTGGACGGCGGACGCCGCACCACCTGGATGCCGCACCTGGTCGCCGGACACCGCACGCTCGACGGCATCGAGGCCGACCCGCGGCTGTTCTTCGAGCACCTGGCGACCAGCAAGATGTACGCCCGCGCCTTCCTCGACCGGCACGGCCTGCGCTTCCCCGAGGGCATCCACTACGAGGACCAGCTCTTCTCGGCGCAGGCGTACTGCCTGGCCAAGACGTTCACCGTCGTCCCGGAGCCCGTCTACCGCTGGTACGTCGCCCCGTACGCCGCCTCCGACGCGGCCTCCATCTCCAACCAGCGGTACAAGCTGACCAACGTCCGCGACCGCGTCCACGTCCAGCGCCTCATCGACGCGTTCCTGGCCGAGAGCGGGCACGAGTCGCTGCGCGAGGACAAGGACTTCAAGTTCCTCAAGCACGACTTCCGGATGTACGCGGGCGACCTGCCGTACCGGGACGACGCGTGGCTCGCGTCCTTCGCGGACCTCGTGAACCCGTACCTCGACACGCTGACCCCGGGTGCCTTCGCCCGCCTCCCCCGCCCCGAACGGGTCGTGCTCCAGCTGGTCCGCGACCGCCGGCTGTCCGACGTACGGGAGGCGGCCCGCGGCCTCGGGCACGACGTGGCGCCCCGCCGGACCACGACGGACCCGGCGGACGGCCGCACGTACTGGGGCGAGGAGCTCCCGCACTCCGCACAGGCCCGCCGCGAACTGGACCTGACGGACCTGGACCTGGACACCCGCCCGTTCTCCAGCGCCGGGCTCCGCCACGAGATCACGGGGATCGCGCGGGGTCCCGGCGCCTGTGTCGAGCTGACCGTGCGCACCTACGACCCGGCCCTGCGCCTCCCGGTCGGCCCCCGGCGCGCCACCCTCCTCCTCTCCCCCGGCCGTCGTCGCCTGTCCGTCCCCTTCCGCCTCTCCCCCGTCCGCCCCGGCACCTTCGAGGGCCACGTGCGCCTGGACCTGGCCTCGGCCCCCCTGCCCTTCCACGGCTTCGAGGGCGTCCGCCACCCCGTGCTCCGCCTCCACCACCAGGGCCAGACCCACACGGGCATCGTCCTGGCCCCGCTGTCCTTCCCGGCGCTGGCCGCCCGCGTCCCCTACCGCGCCGGCGCGACCCCGCACCGGGTCACCGTGGAACCGGAGGGCCACAACCCGGGGCGCCTCCAGCTCCGCTGGCAGCCGGTGGGCACCACGGCGACGCTGATCCGCCCCGCCGTACGCCGCCTGGCCACGCCCCGGGTGAAGCGAGCGGCCCGCCTGGCGGCCGGCCTCCTCCACTGACGCCGCCGGCGCGTCCCGCGGGCAGCGGCGGCGGCATCGGTAGCGCCGGCACCCGTTCCCCCCGCCACCCACGTTCACCCCACCACCCCGTTCACCCCACCACCGCGTACAGCACCTCCCCGCCCGGTCCCCGAGCCACCTCCCGCAAGCCCTCGGCCCCCCGGAGCGCCGCGCCCCGGTCCACCACCCACCGCACCCCGTACTCCCGCACGATCCCCCGCCGCACACTCCCCGCCGCTCCCTGCGCGAAGTACGTCCGCGACGCCGCGACCCGCGCCCCCTCGTCGGGCAGGAAGAAGTCGGGATATCCGGGAGCCACGGTGTACGCCCCGTACGCCGGGATCTGCCGCGAGGGGAACTCCCGCGCCATGACCACGTCCCCGTACCCCACCCACGGCGTGATCCAGTGGTACCCCGCCCACGGCTCCCGGTACTTCGCCTCGACCACCCCCGGCAGCACCCCCCGCCCGACCACGTACCCGAGCACCCCCGCCTGCCCCCACGCCCCCGCCACCAGCGCCGCGCCCAGCACGCACGCCCACCCGGCCCGCACCACCCGGCGCCCGGACTCCGCCGCCTCCAGCGCCACCGCGAGCTGGGCCGGAATCAGCGCGGCCGGCAGCACCCGCCCCCACGACCAGTGCCCGCTCAGCCCACCCGCCACGAACACCACCGCCCCCAGCACGAAGAACAGCACCAGCGCGTCCCGCTCCTCCCGCCACCAGCGCACCCCCAGTGCCACCACCCCCACCAGCACCAGCCAGTACCGTCCGAGCAGGTCCCGGTAGAGCGAGCGGTGCACCGCGTCCATCCCGTCCCCGGCACCGAGCAGCGCGAAGAAGTCGTAGTACGGCCAGGCCCACAGCACCACCGTCCCCAGCACCAGCCCCGCCCCGAACCGCGCCCACCCGCGCCGCCCGGGCCGCGCCGCGATCACGACGGCGAGCGCGCCCAGCGAGGCGACGACCCCGGAGAACTGGTGGACGAGCAGGATCACCGCCCACAGCACTCCGCACCCGAGCCAGGTCGCCCATCCGGCCGGCCGCGCCAGCCACGCCCACAGGTGAAACGCGAGACCGAGCGCGAGCACGCTGGGATAGGCCACCGTCAGCGCCAGCGAGTGGAGCCCGAGGAAGCCGCTCCAGCCGAACTCCGCCGTGCCCCACAGCAGCACCAGGCACAGCAACGCGAGCGGGGGCGCCGCCGGACGCGCACTCAGCACCCGTACGTACCGCCACACGCCCGTCACCAGCAGTCCGAGCGCCACCAGTGCCCCGATCCGCAGCACGACGAAGACGGAGAGCCCGGTCACCCTGGCCACGCAGCCGAGCAGCACCGTCCACGGCGAGTAGTAGGGGCTGGGCGTGTCCGCGTCGACCAGCGGATTGCCGGGGTCGAGCAGGCTGTGCCGCAGACGTTCGACGGTGGCCGCGTGGATGCCCAGGTCACCGGCCCAGGGCAGCCGGACGACCACCAGGAACAGCAGCAGGAAGAGGAGGGGGAGGAGCAGGAGGGGGACGAGCGCGGCGACGCGTGCCGTCCGGAGGCGCCCGGTCACGCGGCCACCTTATACGGCACATTCGGGCAACTCGGACATGAAGGCGCCCCGGGCCCGCACAGGCCCGGGGCGCCTCATCCGGCTACGCCGCTACGGCGTCACGCCGTCAGCCGTCACGCATGCGTGCGCAGCAGCGTCCGCATCGTCCGCATCGCCACCGACAGGTTGGCCAGGTCGAAGGCGTCCGAACCGCGGATCTCCTCCAGCGTGGTGCGGGCCCGGCCGAGGATCGCCGCGTTCTTCTGCTCCCACGCCTTGAACCGCTGCTCGGGCGTCGACGTGCCGTTGCCCGCCGCCAGGACGTCGGCGGTGAGCGACGCGTGCGCCGCGTACAGGTCCTCGCGGATCGCCGCGCGGGCCATGGACTGCCAGCGGTCGGTGCGGGGCAGGTCGCTGATCCGGTCCATCAGCTGGGTGACGCTGAGGCGGTAGGCGAGGTCGTAGTACACCTCGGCGACGTCCAGCGGCTCCTTGCCCATGCGGTCGGCCACCGACACGATGTCCAGCGTCGGGAAGGCCGACGAGAACCCGGCCACCCGCGTGGCCGGCTCGTCCGGGACTCCGGCGGCGGTCAGCTCGTCGTAGATGTGCTGGTACCACTCCGCGTCCGCGCCGCGCAGCAGCTTGGGCAGCTGCGACCAGACCTGCTCGACGCGCTCGGCGAAGAAGTCGACGGTCTCGGCGAGCTCCAGCGGCTGCGGCCGGTTGTTGAGCAGCCAGCGCGTGCCGCGCTCGACCAGGCGCCGCGAGTGCAGCCGGATGCGGGTCTGCACGGCGGCCTCGACCTTGGTGTCCAGGGCCTCCACCGCGTCCCACACCGGTGCGGCACGGAAGATCGCCCGGGCCGCGGTCTGCGCCCGCACGATCTCCTCCAGCGACGCGCCGGTCTCCTCGCGCATCCGGTGCAGATACGTCGTACCGCCCGTGTTGACCGTGTCGTTGACCAGGACGGTCGTCGTGATCTCGCGGCGCAGCGGGTGGCCGTCGATCCGGTCCAGGAACTGCTCGCGCAGCGCCGTCGGGAAGTAGGCGTGCAGCAGGCCCTTGAGGTACGGGTCGTCGGGCAGCGAGGTGTGCAGCAGCTCCTCGGCGACCGTGATCTTCGTGTACGCCAGCAGCACGGCGGTCTCCGGGCCGGTCAGGCCCTGCCCGGTGCCGAGGCGCTCGCGGATCTGGCGGTCGGTGGGCAGGAACTCCAGGGCCCGGTTGAGGTGCCCCTCCCTGACCAGGTGGCGCATGAAGCGCTGCTGGGCGTGGAGCATGTCCTTGGACTGGGCCAGCGCGTTGGCGATCGCGGTGTTCTGCGCGTAGTTGTTGCGCAGGACGAGCGCGCCGACCTCGTCGGTCATCTCGGCGAGCAGCTTGTTGCGCTGCTTGACGGTCATGTCGCCGTCCTTGACGAGACCGTTGAGCAGGATCTTGATGTTCACCTCGTGGTCGGAGGTGTCCACGCCCGCGCTGTTGTCGATGGCGTCGGTGTTGACCCGGCCGCCGTGCGTGGCGATCTCGATCCGGCCGAGCTGGGTCAGGCCCAGGTTGCCGCCCTCGCCGACGACCCGGGCCCGCAGGTCCTTGCCGTCGACGCGGATGGCGTCGTTGGCCTTGTCGCCGACGTCGCCGTTGGACTCGGTGGACGCCTTGACGTACGTACCGATGCCGCCGTTCCACAGCAGGTCCACCGGGGAGGTGAGGATCGCCTTCATCAGCTCGGCCGGGGTCATCTTGGTGACGCCGGGCTCGATGCCGAGGGCCTCGCGCATGTGGGCGTTGACGGGGATCGACTTGGCCGAGCGCGAGAAGACGCCGCCGCCGGCCGAGAGCAGCGCGGTGTCGTAGTCCGCCCAGGACGAGCGCGGCAGCTCGAACAGGCGGCGGCGCTCGGCGTACGAGGTGGCCGCGTCCGGGTTCGGGTCGACGACGATGTGCCGGTGGTCGAAGGCGGCGACCAGGCGGATGTGCTCGCTGAGCAGCATGCCGTTGCCGAACACGTCACCGGACATGTCGCCGATGCCGACGACGGTGAAGTCCTGGGTCTGGGTGTCCACGCCCAGCTCCCGGAAGTGCCGCTTGACGGACTCCCAGGCGCCGCGGGCGGTGATGCCCATGCCCTTGTGGTCGTAGCCCGCCGAGCCGCCGGAGGCGAAGGCGTCGCCGAGCCAGAAGTTGTAGGACTCGGCGACCTCGTTGGCGATGTCCGAGAACTTCGCGGTGCCCTTGTCGGCGGCGACGACGAGGTAGGTGTCGTCCTCGTCGTGGCGGACGACGTCCGCGGGGTGCACGACCTCGCCGGCCACCATGTTGTCGGTGATGTCGAGCAGCGCCGAGATGAAGGTGCGGTAGCTGGCGATGCCCTCGGCCATCCAGGCGTCGCGGTCGGTGTTCGGGTCGGGCAGCTGCTTGGCGACGAAACCGCCCTTGGCGCCGACCGGCACGATGACGGTGTTCTTCACCATCTGCGCCTTGACCAGGCCGAGGATCTCGGTACGGAAGTCCTCCCGCCGGTCCGACCAGCGCAGACCACCGCGGGCGACCTTGCCGAAGCGCAGGTGCACGCCCTCGACGCGCGGCGAGTACACCCAGATCTCGAACGCCGGGCGCGGCGCGGGCAGGTCGGGGATGGCCTGCGGGTCGAACTTCATGGAGACGTAGGCGTGCGGCTCGCCGTCGCTCGTCTTCTGGAAGAAGTTGGTCCGCAGCGTCGCCTTGATGACGGTGAGGAAGGACCGCAGGATCCGGTCCTCGTCGAGGCTCGCGACCTGGTCGAGGGCCGCGTCGACCTCTTCGAGCAGGGCGTCGACGATCTCGCGCCCGGCGCGCTGCCGCTCCGGCGCCATCCGCGCCTCGAAGAGGGAGACGAGCAGCCGCGTGGTGTGGACGTTGTTGCGGAGGGTGTCCTCCATGTAGTCCTGGCTGAACGTCGAGCCGGCCTGCCGCAGGTACTTGGCGTACGCGCGCAGCACCATCGCCTGCCGCCAGGTCAGCCCGGCGCTGAGGACGAGGGCGTTGAAGCCGTCGTTCTCCGCCTGGCCGGTCCAGGTGGCGGCGAAGGCGTCCTGCACGCGCTCGCGCGCGTCGTCGCCGAGGTAGTCGGCGCCGCCCGCCACCGACTTGGGCATGCGCAGCCCGAAGTCGTAGATCCAGGCGGTCGTGCGGTCCGAGCAGCGCAGCTCGTACGGCCGCTCGTCGGTGACCTCGACGCCGAGCCGGCTGAGCACCGGGAGGACGGCCGACAGGGAGACCTGGCCGCCCTTCTGGTAGATCTTGAAACGCCGCTCCTCGGGCGCGGCACCGACCGGCTCGTACAGGCTCAGCGCGAACTTCCGGTCCTCGTCGAGCCGCTCCAGGTGACCGAGGTCGGCGACCGCGGAGCGCGGGCCGTGGTCGGCCTTGTAGCCCTCGGGGAAGGCACTTCCGTACTGGCGCAGCAGCTCGGCGGACCGCTCCTCGCCGACCTCGGCGGTCAGCGCCTCGGCGAACCCGTCGGCCCAGGAGCGGGCGGCCTCGACGAGGCGGGCCTCGATGCGCTCCTTGTCGGCGTCGGACAGCTGCGGCAGCTCGGTGCCCTGCGGGACGCGGACCACGAAGTGCAGCCGGGACAGGATCGACTCGGTGTTCCAGGCGGTGAAGTCGACGCTGGTGCCGCCGAGCTCCTCCTTGAGGATGTCGATGATCCGCAGCCGGACCCCGGTGGTGTAGCGGTCGCGGGGAAGGTAGACGAGGGCCGAGTAGTAGCGCCCGTACTCGTCCTGGCGCAGGTAGAGGCGCAGGCGGCGCCGCTCCTGGAGGTAGAGCACGGAGGTGACGATGGCCTGCAGCTCGTCCGGCGGGGTCTGGAACAGCTCGTCGCGCGGGTACGTCTCCAGGATCTGCAGCAGGTCCCGCCCGTCGTGGCTGTGCGGCGAGAAACCGGCCCGCTCCAGCACTTCCTCCACCTTGCGCCGGATCACCGGGACCCGGCGGACGGACTCCGTGTAGGCGGCGGAGGAGAACAGGCCGAGGAAGCGGCGCTCGCCGACCACGTTGCCCTGCTCGTCGAACTTCTTGACGCCGATGTAGTCCAGGTACGAGGGCCGGTGCACGGTGGCCCGGCTGTTGGCCTTGGTCAGCACCAGCAGCCGGTGCTCGCGGGCCTTGGCCCGGGCGTCGGCGGGCAGCCGCTCGAAGGACGGGCTGACCGGGTGGCTCTCGTCGGCCGCGTGGTGCGGGTCGGAGCGCAGGATGCCGAGGCCGGTGCCGGCGACGGCGGCGAGGGAGTCGTCACCGCGCAGCTGGTACTCGCGGTAGCCGAGGAACGTGAAGTGGTCGTCGGCCAGCCAGCGCAGCAGCTCACGGGCCTCCTCCAGCTCCCGCGGGGGAAGGTCGCCGGGGGCGGGCTCCGTCGGCAGCTGCTCCGCGATGCGGACGGCCGCGTCGCGCATCTTGCCCCAGTCCTCGACGGTCTCGCGGACGTCGTTCAGGACGCGGAGCAGGTCGGCGGTGATCTGCTTGAGGTCGCCGCGGTCGGTCTCGCGGTCGAACTCCACGTGGATCCAGGACTCGACGTGCGCGTCGTGCGGCAGGTCGTCGGTGGGCGGACCGGCGAGCACCTCGACCAGCTTGCCGGTGACGTCGCGCCGCACCACGATCTGCGGGTGGACGACGACGTGGATGCCGCGGCCCTGCCGGGTCAGTTCGTTGGTCACGGAGTCGACGAGGAAGGGCATGTCGTCGGTGACCACCTCGACGACGGAGTGGCTGCACGTCCAGCCGTTCTCCTCGACCGTCGGGGTGTGCACCCGCACGTTCGCCGTGCCCTGCGGACGGTTCTCGGCCAGCCGGTAGTGCGAGAAGGCGGCTCCGAAGACGTCGACCGGGTCGCGGTCGGCCAGGTCCTCCGGGGCGGTATGCCGGTAGTAGCGCTGGAGGAACGCGAACACCGATGCGTGGTCCGGGGTGCCCGGGGTGCTCCCGTCCGTCGTCCCGGTCGGTAGGTGCCCCCCGACCGGGCTGTTCTCAGCTACCCGCGCAGCCCTTTCGAGCAGCTCGGCCTTGGCTTCGTCCAGCTTGGTCTGCATTGTCCTCTGACTCCTGTCGCGCGCCGTTGCGTGACGTAGAAGGAAGTACGGTCTCCTGCCTTCCGGCATGACGTCGAGACGCGGGGTGTCCGGTCTGTTCCGACGCTATGCCGCAAGGCGCGAAGAGCGGGGGCATATCAGCCAATGTCGCCGCGTCCGCCGGGTGTGACGTCGCTCTCGTCGCCACCGCCCGGGGGATGCGCGGCGCCGTACCGGGGGCCTTCGATGCCCCGTCCCGCCCGCGAAGACCAGCGACCGCCGCCCGGACACGGATGTCGTCCGTGCGCACCGGGCGCGGGGCGGGGGCACCAGTGCCCCCGCGAGCTATCGCGCTGATCACGCCACAAGGCTATCGCTCCTCGCGGGGCCCCCGTCACGAGCCGCATGTGTACAAAACCAGGGCCGAGACTTTGACGTTTTGCACAGAACCACTCCCCCGGCAGCGGCCGGTCTCGCCTCCCCCGGTGCGGTGCCTGAACGGCCTGGTGGGTACCCGCGGGCCGGCGTGGAGCCGACACGGGGGTCCGGCGGGCGGGGCGGGCGGGGCGGGCGGGGCGGGCGGGGCGGGCGGGGCGGGCGGCGACACCTCACCACGCCGGACTGCCCGCCCAAACGGGCGGCGCAGGACCACCATCGCTCCCACACCGCCACAGAGGCACCACACGCGCCCACTCCGACGCAGAGGCACCGTCGCTCACACTCCGACGCAGAGGCACCACACGCGCCCACTCCGGCACAGGGCCACCATTCACTCCCACACGGCCGCAGAGCCGCCACGTGAGCCCACTCCGCCGCACAGCCACCACGCGAGCCCACGGCGCCTGCACAGCCGGCGGCAGCCTTACGCCGGCGGCAGCCTTACGCCGCCAGCCGCTCGGCCTCCGCCACCGCCTCCCCCAAGGTGTCCACCACGGGCACTCCGACCCCCTCAAGGCTGGCGCGGCTGTGCGACCCCCCGGTGTACAGCACCGCCTCCGCTCCCACGTGCCGCGCGGCCACCGCGTCATCCGCGGCGTCCCCGATCACCACGGTGCGGGCAGGCTCCACCCCGGCCTGCGCCAGCTCCGCGAGATGCCTGACCATGTGCTCGGCCTTGCTGCCCCCGGACGGCCCGGTCCGCCCGTCGACCCGTATGAAGTGCGCCTCGATCCCGAACCCCTTGACCAGCGGCACCAGCTCGTCATGGCCGTACATGCTGAGGATCGACTGGCTGCGCCCCGCCGACCGCCAGCCCGCGAGCAGCTCCGCCACGCCCTCGGCGAGCCCGCACCGCACCCGGTGCTCGGTGTAGTGACGGTGGAAGGTCGCGTCCATGACCTCCCACTCGGCGTCGGTGGGCAGCCGCCCCATCAGCCGCTCGTAGAACTTGGGCACCGGCACGCAGTACAGCGCCCGGTACTGCTCCAGTGTGATCGACGCCAGCCCCAGCTCGGCGAAGGCGGCGTTCGTCGCCCCGATGATCGCGTCATTGTCGTGGAACAGCGTCCCGTTCCAGTCCCAGACGATGTGCGCGCCTGTCTGCATCCCCATGCCCAAGAACGTACCCGCCGCCACTGACAGCCAAGACGGGGACCGCGACGGCGGTACGTCAGTGACCGGCCCCCACCAGGCTCGGGATCTCCTGCGTCGCGTACCACAGCAGCTCGTGGTCCTCCGCCCCGTCCACGACGAACCGGGCGTCGTCGTCCCCGCCGTCCGCCGCGGCGAGGGCCTCGGCCGCCGCGGTCACGTCCGCCTCCGCGTCGGCGGAGTCGACGTGCACGGAGGCCACCTCGGCCAGCCGCAGGGGCTCGGCGAGCAGCACCTCGCCCAGCGCCGCCGGGTCCTCGCGCCCACGGTCCGGGGCGGCCGAGGCCGCGCCGTCGGCCACGTCGGCGGCGACCACGACCCGGCGCCGCTCCGCGTCCGCGTCGGCCGCCAACCGTCGCAGCGAGGCCAGCGCGGCCCGGTTCAGGGCGGCGTACTCCAGCTCCTCGACATCGTCCGAGCGGTACCACTCACGCAGCGCCGGGGTGACGGCGTAGGCGACGAGCGGACCGGACCCCAGCTTTCCCGTCCTGTGCGCCTCGGCGAGGCCGGCGAGGGTCAGGGGGACGTAGACGCGCATGAGACTTCCGCTTTCGTGTCGGGAGGTGTCGGGAGCTCCACCGAAGACCTCGGGTGGCCTGGGGTGATGTGGGGCGATGTGGGGTGCCGGGTCGGCCTGGACGAGCCTTCAGGATACGTGCGGGTGTCCCCTTTCGGGTCCCCGCCCGGGGCGTCCGACGCGTCCACCCCGGGTCCGGAATTCACCCGGTGCAGCCGCTCCGTCCCGGGCTCGCCGACCGCCCTGGTCACTCTGATAGGTGAACCTCCCGACCCCCTCGGCCCGGCCGCCCTCCTCCTTGCCGTCCTCCCGCACCAACCCGTACAAGATCCCCGATCACGAAGTTACTGCCCGGTATCACCCGGGCCGCCGAACGGGGAGCCCCCATGCGCAAGGTCATGACCCGGACCCAGCTCCGCCCGAGCAGCACGCCCCTCCGCACCCCGGACGGCTCGCTCGTCCCCACCCCTGCCCGCACGCCCGGCGACGCTCCCACGTCCCGTCCGCCGGCCGCAGCACCACCGGCCACCCCGGCCGGCACCCCACCCCGCACACCCGCAGGCGTCCCGCCCCACACACCCGCAGGCGTCCCACCCCGCACAGCCGGCGACACCCAGCCCCGCGCAGCCGGCGGCATGCCGCCCCGCAGGCCCGGTGGAAGCGTCGTGCGGGCCGCGGCGCCCGGTGGCCGGCCGCCCGGCTCGCCGGGCAGGGCCTCGCGGGCCCGTACGAGGCCGACGGACACCCGTCCGCCCACGAGCGGCCCTGGCAGGCCCACCAGGACGGCTTCCCGCACGGCGACGGATGCCTCCCTGACCGGCTCCGCCGGACCCGCCGTACCCGCCGGACCCGCCGGACCCGCCGTGCCCGCCGTGCGCAGGACCGCGCCGGCTCCCACAACGCCTCCCGTCCCCGCCCGGCCCCCTCGCCTGCCCGTCCCGCAGCTCCGCCCCACCGACCGTTTCGCCGAGCTCCTCCTCAACGTCCTGAGCGGCCGGCGCCCCGTCCACTCGATGCTCCGGCACACCGCCGGGCGTGCCTACGACGAACTGGCCCACCTCGCCGAACGCGGCCCCCTGCGCACCCGCGGCACCCTGCCCGTCGTCCGCGACATCGGCTACTTCGAGCCCCGGCCGGGCGCCCTGGAGGTCTTCGCCCGCATCGGCGCGGGTGACCAGCTGCGCGCCATGGCCTTCCGACTGGAGCGCGGCGGGGACCTGCGCTGGCGTTGCACGGCGGTGGAGCTGGGCGGCCCCCGCCGCCCGCAGACGAACGACGACTGATCCCCGCGCCGGCCGACACCGCCGAAGACCGGTGCCGGCCGCCGGACAGGCCGAAGGGCCGGGCACCCGCGGGTGCCCGGCCCTTCCCACCGCTACGGCGCCCACCGGCACCGCACCGTCACTCCTGTGCTGTCACTCCTGTGCTGTCACTCCAGGGCCGTCACTTCTTGCGGCGTCGTCCGCCCTTGGCCTGCTTGCGGCGCTCCGCGCGCGTGAGCCCGTCGGACTGGGCCTGCGCGGGCTCGCCGTCGGTGGTGAACTCGCCCTCGACGACACCGCCCTCGCCGTCCACGGTCGGCGCGGAGAAGTGCAGGTCCCTGCGCTGCGGGGCGTCGAGCCCCTTGGCGCGGATCTCCGGACGGGTACCCGCCTGGGCCGGAACCGTGTCCTGCGGGCCCTTCTCCAGCGACGGCGCCTTGTCCTCGACCGGGACCTCCTCGACCTGCTGCTCGACCTGGACCTCCAGGTTGAACAGGTAGCCGACGGACTCCTCCTTGATGCCGTCCATCATGGCCTGGAACATGTCGAAGCCCTCGCGCTGGTACTCGACCAGCGGGTCCTTCTGCGCCATCGCGCGCAGGCCGATGCCCTCCTGGAGGTAGTCCATCTCGTAGAGGTGCTCGCGCCACTTGCGGTCCAGGACCGAGAGCACGACCCGGCGCTCCAGCTCACGCATGATCTCCGAGCCGAGCTGCGCCTCACGGGCCTCGTACTGCTCCCGGACGTCGTCCTTGATGGACTCCGCGATGAAGTCGGCGGTCAGCCCGGCCCGGTCGCCGGCCGCCTCCTCCAGCTCCTCGACGGTGACCTTCACCGGGTAGAGCTGCTTGAAGGCGCCCCACAGGCGGTCGAGGTCCCAGTCCTCCGGGAAGCCCTCGGCGGTCTCGGCCTGCACGTACGCGTCGATCGTGTCGTTCGTGAAGTGCTGGATCTGCTCCTGCAGGTCCTCGCCCTCCAGTACGCGGCGCCGCTCGCCGTAGATGACCTCGCGCTGCCGGTTGAGGACCTCGTCGTACTTCAGGACGTTCTTACGGGTCTCGAAGTTCTGCGTCTCGACCTGCGACTGGGCGGACGCGATCGCGCGCGTGACCATCTTGTTCTCGATCGGCACGTCGTCCGGGACGTTCGCCATCGACATCACGCGCTCGACCATCTGGGCCTTGAACAGCCGCATCAGGTCGTCGCCCAGGGAGAGGTAGAAGCGGGACTCGCCGGGGTCGCCCTGACGGCCGCTGCGGCCGCGCAGCTGGTTGTCGATACGCCGCGACTCGTGCCGCTCGGTGCCCAGCACGTAGAGACCGCCGAGGTTCTTGACCTCCTCGAACTCCGCCTTGACCGCCTGCTCGGCCCGCTCCAGTGCGGCGGGCAGGGCCGCGGCCCACTCCTCGATGTGCTCCTCGGGGTCGAGGCCGCGCTGGCGCAGCTCCGCCTCGGCGAGGTCCTCGGGGTTGCCGCCGAGCTTGATGTCCGTACCACGGCCGGCCATGTTCGTGGCCACCGTCACGGCGCCCTTGCGGCCCGCCTGGGCGACGATCGTCGCCTCACGGTCGTGCTGCTTGGCGTTCAGCACCTCGTGCTGGACACCGCGCTTGCTGAGCTGCTGCGAGAGGTACTCGGACTTCTCGACCGACGTGGTGCCGACGAGGATCGGCTGGCCCTTGCGGTGCTTCTCCTCGATGTCGTCGACGACCGCCTCGAACTTCGCGACCTCGGTGCGGTAGATCAGGTCCGACTGGTCCTTGCGGACCATCGGCCGGTTGGTCGGGATGGGCACCACACCGAGCTTGTAGATCTGGTGGAACTCGGCGGCCTCGGTCATCGCCGTACCCGTCATGCCGGACAGGCCGGGCTGCTCCTTGCCGTTGTGGTCGTGGCGCTTGTAGAGGCGGAAGAAGTTCTGGAGGGTGATCGTGGCGAGCGTCTGGTTCTCGTCCTTGATGTCCACCCCTTCCTTCGCCTCGATCGCCTGGTGCATGCCCTCGTTGTAGCGGCGGCCGGCGAGGATACGGCCGGTGTGCTCGTCGACGATCATGACTTCGCCGTCGAGGACGACGTAGTCCTTGTCCTTCTTGAAGAGTTCCTTGGCCTTGATGGCGTTGTTCAGGTAGCCGACCAGGGGGGTGTTCACCGACTCGTAGAGGTTGTCGATGCCCAGCCAGTCCTCGACCTTGGCGACACCGGACTCGTGGATGGCGACGGTGCGCTTCTTCTCGTCGACCTCGTAGTCGCCGGTCTCCTCGATGCCCTTGAGGGTGTTGCCCGCCTCGCCCTTCTTCAGGCGGGTGACCAGCTTGGCGAAGTCGCCGTACCACTTGGTGGCCTGGTCGGCCGGGCCGGAGATGATCAGCGGCGTACGGGCCTCGTCGACGAGGATGGAGTCGACCTCGTCGACGATGGCGAAGTTGTGGCCGCGCTGGACGAGTTCGTCCTTGGACCATGCCATGTTGTCGCGCAGGTAGTCGAAGCCGAACTCGTTGTTCGTGCCGTAGGTGATGTCGCAGCCGTACATCTCGCGGCGCTGGGCCGGCGTCTGGTTGGCGAGGATGCAGCCGACGGTCAGACCGAGGAACTTGTGGACGCGGCCCATCAGCTCGGAGTCGCGCTCGGCCAGGTAGTCGTTGACCGTGACGATGTGCACGCCCTCGCCGGACAGGGCGTTGAGGTAGGCGGGCAGCGTGCCGACGAGGGTCTTGCCCTCACCGGTCTTCATCTCGGCCACGTAGCCCATGTGCAGGGCCGCGCCACCCATCATCTGCACGTCGTAGTGCCGCTGCCCGAGGACGCGCTTGGCGGCCTCCCGGACGGTGGCGAAGGCTTCGGGAAGCAGGTCGTCCAGGCTCTCACCATCGGCGTAGCGCTGCTTGTACTCATCGGTGAGGGCCCGCAGCTCGGCGTCGGAGAGGTCGACGAAGTCCTCTTCGATGGAGTTGACCTGGTCCGCGATGCGGTGCAGCTTGCGCAGGATCTTGCCTTCGCCTGCACGCATGATCTTCGAGAGGACGGACACGGGGGTTGGTCTCCTTGCCGGTCGGGCCTGGGACGGTCGTTTTCCTGTGACGGACTGAGCAACGGCCATCGTATGCGAGGACCCCGTCGCCCCGGGAGGCTGCCGTAACGGGGACCGCGTACTCCTTCATCCAGCTTCCGGTCTGCTGTCATCGGGTTCAACGTCCGGGCACCGCGGATGGTGCCGCGCCCGCCGACGAATTGCGCGAACAGTGACCGCCTGTTCACACACGGCTAAAAGATGGCGTCCGTCGCGGACCACCGCGCAGAATCGGTCGATGGAACCCCTCACGCTCACCACCGACCGCCTCGTCCTGCGCACGGTCGGCCCCCGGGACACCGATTCCGTGTACGCCGCGTGCCAGGATCCGGACATCCAGCGCTGGACCACGATCCCGTCGCCCTACCTCCCCGAGCACGCGCGCGGCTTCACGGAGCAGATGGTCCCCGACGGCTGGGCGAACGCGTCGATGTTCACCTTCGGCCTCTTCCTTCCCACGGGGGACCTCGCGGGGATGCTCGGCGTCACGATGATCTCCCTGGGCGTCGGCGAGATCGGTTTCTGGGGCGCCAAGGAGCACCGCGGGCACGGCTACGTCACCGAGGCCGCCGTCACCGTCGCCCGCTGGGCCTTCACCGACCGGGCGATCGACCGCCTGGAGTGGCGCGCCGAGGTCGGCAACACGGCCTCCCGCGCGGTGGCCCAACGGGCGGGCTTCACCATGGAGGGCACATTGCGCTCCGCGATCAACAACAAGGGCGTACGCCGTGACTGCTGGATCGGCTCCCTCCTCCCCTCGGACCTCGCCCTCCCGTCGACGGCTCCGTACCTGCCGGCGCCCTAGCCGGCCGCGGGCAGCCGCGCACACCACCGAAGCCGCAGCAGGGCGGCGAAGGCCCCCTGGCCCCCATGTCCCATGCCCCCATGCCCCCATGCCCCCAGTCGATGCGTCCCCCCTTCCCGCGCCCGCACCCCACCCCGCATTCCCAACCCCGTTGTCAGACCCACCCCTTATCGTGCGGACGTATGACGACCCTCCCGCACCCCGTCACGGAACTGTCCGCAGACGAGGCCCGCCGCCTCGCCCTCCGCGCACAGGGCTTCCTCGGCGCGCCCGACCGCCGCGCGGGCGTCCGGGGCGTCCTCCGTCACCTGGGCGCGGTGCAGCTCGACACCATCTCGGTCCTCGCCCGCTCCCACGAACTCATCCCGTACGCCCGCCTGGGCGCCGTGGGCCGCAGGACGGTCGAGAACGCCTACTGGCACCCTGTTTCCACCGGCGCGCCTCCGGCACGACCGCACGCCTTCGAGTACTGGTCCCACGCCGCCTGCATCCTCCCCATCGAGGAATGGCCCCACTTCGCCTTCCGCCGCCGCGCCTACCGCAACCGCCCGCACTGGCACCACCACCTCCCCGACGGCACCTACGACCAGGTCGTCAAGCAGCTCCGCTCCGAGGGCCCCCTCACCGCGACGGACCTGGGCGGCGCGAAGAAGACCAGCGAGTGGTGGGACTGGTCGGGCACGAAGGTCGCCGTCGAGCGCGCCCTCATGTACGGCGAGGTGGTGTGCGTCGAGCGCCGCGGCTGGAAACGGGTGTACGACCTGGCCGAGCGCGCGATCCCGGCCGAGCTGCTCCACGACGAGCTGGACGACGCCGAATGCCTGCGCCGCCTGGTCCGCCTGGCCGGTCAGTCCCTGGGCGTCGGCACGCGCGCGGACATCGCGGACTACCACCGCCTCAAGGGCGAGCAGGTCGACGCCGTGATCGCCGACTCCGGCCTGGTCCCGGTCACGGTGGCGGGCTGGGGAAGGCCGGCCTGGGCGGACCCCGCGGCCCTGGAGACGCCTCCGCGCGGCCGTCACCGCACGACGCTCCTCTCCCCCTTCGACTCCCTGGTCTGGGAGCGTGCGCGTACGGAACGGATCTTCGGCTTCACCCACCGCCTGGAGGCCTACGTGCCCAAGCAGAAGCGGGTGCACGGTTACTTCGCGATGCCGGTCCTGGCCGGCGGCCGGCTCGTCGGCCGCGTGGACCCGGCGCGCGAGGGGCGCACACTGGTCGCCAAGCAGGTCACGCTGGACGGCCCCAAAGCGGCCCCGGCGGTGGCCCAGGCACTGGTCGAGGCGGCCGGCTGGGTGGACTGCACGGACGTACGCGTGGAACGCGTCGACGCGCCGGACCTGCGCGAGCCCCTCACGCGGGAGCTGGCCCGCCTGCTCGCCTGACCCTAGGCGGCGACGACCGCCGGCCGTAGGCCGTGGATGTCGATGTCGATGTCCGGTGTCGGTGTCGGTGTCGGCGGTCGGGCGTCGGCCGTCGGCCGTCACCGGATCTCGAGGATCTTCTCCCGCATCGCGTACACCACGGCCTCCATCCTGGAGTGCAGCTGCAGTTTCTCCAGGATGTTGCGCACGTGGTTCTTCACGGTGTTCTCGGAAATGAACAGTTCCTTGGCGATGTCGCGGTTGTTCATTCCCGTGGCGACGAGCTTGAGGACCTCCAGCTCGCGATCCGTGAGCCGTGGTGCGGGCACCAGCCGGCGTTCGTCGGTCCGCTGGATCATCGACTTGAACTCGGTGAGCAGTTTCGACGCCATGGACGGACTGATCTGGGACTGCCCGTCGGCCACCGCGCGAATGGCGGTGGCGACCTCGTCCGTCGAGATCTCCTTGAGGAGATAGCCCGTCGCCCCCGCCTTGATCGCGTCGTAGAGGTCGGCCTCCTCGTCGCTGATCGTCAACATGATGATCTTCGCGCTGGGGGCCACCTCCTTGATGGAGGTGCAGGCCTCGATCCCGCCCCGCTTGGGCATCCGCACATCCATCAGGATGATGTCCGGCAGCAGGTCGGCGGCCTTCTCCACGGCCTCCGCGCCGTCACCGGCCTCCCCGACGACCTGGATGTCCTCCTCGGCCGCGAGCACGATCTCCAGACCGCGGCGGAACAGGGCGTGGTCGTCCACGACCAGGACCCTGATCGGCTCCTTGCGCGCAGAGCCCGCGTCCGGGCCCATGCCGGCAGCGCCGTCGTCGACCCCCTGGTCGACGCCCTCGCCCCGCATCGGTCCGAAACTGTCCGCCATCGTTCCTCCCCCTGAAGGCTGTGGCCTGTGGTCCTGAGCCATCGCCAACCCAGAGCAACGACCCACCGGTTGGGCCGTTGCCGCCATGATTCCATGCCCGGCCGACACCGGGGTGACGAGCGGGCCACGAAGGGGTCGCACACCCTCGCGCACCGTCGCACAGCGGTGCCCCGGGGGGCGCACACGCGCTCCAGGGGCACCGCTTCCGCTGTCACCCGGCGTCGTCAGCCACCGAGCTCAGCCACCGAGCGCATCGCCCGCCTCGGGAGAGTGCGCCTGGGTGACCATCGTGTCCGTGGTGAGGTGGATCACGCCGTAGTCGTAGGCGTGCCGCCGGTACACGACGCTGGGCTCCTTGGTCTCGGAGTCGACGAACAGGTAGAAGTCGTGCCCGACCAGCTCCATCTCGTAGAGCGCCTGGTCGAGGCTCATCGGTGCGGCCACGTGGGTCTTCTCGCGGACGACGAGGGGGCCGTCGCCCTGGACCTCGAGCGAGCCGATCTTCTTGGTGGGGACGCCGTCCTGCTTCTCCTGCGGGACGACCTCGCCGCTCCCGTTGAGCGTCGCCGCGCCGGGGACGTGGTCGGCGACCTCGGCTGCCGAGATCCGGCGCGCACCGCGGCGCGAGAAGCGCTTGTCGTGCTGCTTGCGCAGCCGGGCACCGAGCTTCTCCGCCGCCAGGTCGAGCGCCGCGTAGGGGTCGCTCGCCGCTGCCTCCGCCCTGATCACCGGACCGCGGGAGCGGAGCGTGATCTCCACTCGGTCACAGCGGTCGGCCTGCCGGGGGTTCGGCTCCTTGGACACCTCGACGTCGAGGCTGATCACCTTGCCATCGAGCTTCTGGATCTTCTCCAGCTTCAGCTTCTCGGCCACGTGCTTCCGGAACCGCTCGGGCACCTCGGTCTTGCGGCCCTTGACGACGATGTCCACGCAGAACTCCGTTCCCGGATCACTCCGCTCCGACGGCGGAGCATCTCCCTTTTGCACCAGGCTCCGGTCTGTCCCAGAACCTCGGACTCGGTGACTTCCACCTCCTCCCCCGCGGGCGGGATCTCCACTCCACCAGTGCGGGTGATGGCGGTAAAACCCGCAGCACGGCATTCGGATTCAAGAGGTGTGGCCTGCGGCTTTGCCTCTCAACCGAACATATCTCGCCCGGACGGATGTCGTCACCCTCTACCGCGACGTACCTCCGTTCCGGCGAATTGAACCTCTCAATACCTGCAACGAAGCAAGTTCTCAGTCAGTTCCGGTTTATTTCGAAAGAATCTGGTGATGCCGCGACTACTGCCGCGCGGATCGCTTCACGGATCACGCCACCGCCTCCGTTCGGACCCGCCATTCGGGGCCCGGTCTTCCGTTCCTCTCTGCCTTCCCCTGCCATCGACGGATACACAGCCGATTTCGCCGTCCGGTACGTGACCGGCTCCGTCCCCCACTCGGACGCGCCGGGCCTCTCCGCGATCACCCCGGCCCTGCACGCCCCGGCCGTCGCCGCGCGCACGGCACGCGCCGCCTCCGCCAGGGAGGCCCCCGTCGTCATCAGGTCGTCGACGAGGACCACCGGCCCGCCGCCGCACAGCAGCCGTCCGCCGCCGGGGGCCACCGCCAGCGCGCCGGCGAGATTGTCCAGCCGCTGCCGGGCGCCGAGTCCCGACTGGTCGGCCACGGGGTGCCGCTGCCGCAGCACGGCCAGCACCCGGGCGGACGTCCCGGCCCGCCGCAGTTCCCCGGCGGCCGCGAGGGCGATCCGCCGCGCCGGGTCGTGCCCGCGTGTGCGCACCGCCCGTCGCGCGGAGGGCACGGGCACGAGCAGCACCGGCCCCCGCGCACGTACGGCCCTCGCCGCACCGGCGCTCGACCGCGCGTCCTGGAGCCCCGCCCGCACCGCGCCCGCCAGAGCGGCGCCGAGCGGTGCCGTGAGGGCCAGTACGCCCCGCTCCTTGTGGGCCAGCAGGACGGCCCGCGCCTCGTCCGCGTACCGGGCGGCCGCGTGCACCACCGGCAGCCCGGGCGGCTCCGGCACGGGCCGCACCCGACGCGGCGCGGCTCCGCTCAGAGCCGCACGGCACCGAGGGCACAGCACCGTGCGAGGCCTGCCGCAGCCTCCGCACTCGGCCGGCAGCACCAGGTCCGTGAGGTCCTGCAACCATCCCCGCATGGCCACCACTGTGCCAACGCCCGCACGACTCGACCAGGCCTGTGGAAAACGCTGGAGTGCTCACGGTGGAAAACTCCGGAGACCGAAAGCCACACATCACCCACACGAGTGAACGCCCACGTCGGAACAGCCGGACACCTCACCCCGTCCGGACGCTCCCCCCGTCCGGACGCTCCCCCCCCGTCCGGACGCCTCACCCCGGATAAACCGGCGCCGTCCCCTCCGCCACCTTCTGCCACTGCAGCCCGGACGGCAGCCGCACGATCAGGTTCTCCGAGTGCGCCACCAGCGGCAGCCGCTCGTCCTCGGTCGCGGCGATCTCCTTCACCCCGGTCAGGGCCGCGGGCACCGACGCCTCCGGCGTGGAGCCGTCGACCTGGACGTATCCGATCTGCTGGACGCCCCCGCGCTCGCGCCCGACCACCACGAGCCGGCTGTCACCGGCCCAGGACATGGCCGTGACCTCCTCCAGTTCCGGAGTCGCGGAGCGCGGTTCGACGACGGTGACCGCGGACGGTTCACGGGCGTTCCCGTCCCGTTCGATCCGTCCGATGATCAGCGACCGCTTGCCGTCCTTCTCCACGATGAGCGCGATCCGCACGCCGTCGGCCGCCACCCGCACGGCCTGCACCCGTCCGTCCAGCCCCGGGGTCCGCACCTCCAGCGGCTCGCCCGCGCCCTCCTTCAGGAGGAGCAACCGGGAGTCGGCCGGGTCTCGGTCGGCGATCCACAGGTCGCCCTGCGCGTCCCAGCTGGGCGGCGTCAGCCGGGTCTCCTCCGTCTTGCCCTTGCTGACCAGCACGGGGTCGCCGAGCGAACCACCCGACACCAGCGAGCCGACGTACAGCGCCTTGTTGTCGAGACCGATCGCGGCCGCGCTGTGCTCGTCCCGCGACACCGCCACCGACCGCAGGCCCACCGCGCCCTCGCCCAGCGCTCCGGGGACGGGTTCCGGCCGCGTCCCGTTGCTGCCGGCGGCGATGCGCACCAGGCGGTTCTCGTCGCGTATGAAGTACAGGTAGTCGGCCCGCTGGGCGGAGCCGCGCGTGGCGACCGCCTCGGCCCGGTCCTCGGTGAGCGAGCACAGTCGCGTGTCGCCCGAGCGCAGCTCGACCTCGTCCACCACCGGGGTCAGGTGCTGCAGCGAGAAGAGGAGCTGGGCCGCCATCTCGTCGCACCTGTCCGCGCCGACCCGGGCAGCCCTGTCGTTCAGCGGCACCGTCAGCTTGTTGTGCTCGTCGGGTGTCAGCGGGTCGGCCTTCTCCGCCAGCGCGGTACCCGCCGGAAAGCCCGACCTGACCCCGGGGGCGAGCAGCCTCGTCGGCCCGCTGATCAGGGAACGCACCACCTGGGTCATGGGGTCCACGAGCCGGCGCACGTAGACGGGGTCGGCGACGGCCGTCGGCTGCGCGCTCGTACCGGCCCGTGTGGTGGCAGCGGTGTTCGACGCGAAGTAGTACTTGTTGACGGACATGTAGGTGCGCTGGAAGTCCGACTTGCCCATGATGACGCCCTGCGGCAGCGCGTCGATGCGCCATTGCCCGCTCTTGTCGTCCCGGGTGAGGTGCACCGGTTCGCGGTACTGGCCGTCCGTCGGCGCGTACGATTGCTGCGCGTCCACCGTGGCGACCCTGGTGCCGGTCAGCATGACCGAGTAGTCGTCGGCGTCCTCGCGGCTTCCCGAGTGGTCGGACTCGGTGCCCGGCCCGCCCGTGAGCACCGTCGTGGACCGCTCCGGCCGCCAGGTCTTCGCGGCCTCGCCCGTCAGGTACTTGCGCGCCGTCTCGTACTGCGGCTCGTTGCTGGTCAGGGCCTCCAGGAAGCCCTGCACGATCTCCGTGGGCGAGTCGTCCTCCCGCGGCGGCATGGCGAACACCCGCACCTGCGGGTCCTGCCGGGGCGTGGACTCCACGCCCCGCAGGTCCCCGCTGTCGGGCATGGACGCACACCCCGCCAGCAGTACGACGCCACAGACGGCGTACGTCACCGCGCGTGCCGGTGTCCGCCGACCACTCCCCTCGCGGTCAGCGCCCACGAGATGCCTCCCCTTGCCTGTTCGAGTCCTCCGGCGCGGCGCCCGGACGGCTCGCCGCCGCTGTGTCCGGCGCGGCGTCCGGACGGCTCGCCGTCACCGCCTCCGGCGCGGGCCCGCCGTCCTGCCTCCGGGCGCCCGACACGGGCCGCGGCACCACCCGCGCGCCGTTGCCGGGCAGTGCCGTCGGATCGGCCGTGGGGGCCTCCGACCGCGGCGGGATCGGGCCCCGCGCGGACACCGCGGGTGCCTGTCCGGCCGACGCCTGCGCGGGAACGGTGGCCACCCTGTCCGCGCCGTGCCGCGGTCCGGCGTCGTGGGGGCCGTCGTCGCCCAGCCCGCGATTGCGCCGCGAGTCCGTCGGTTCCAGCGGTATCGGTGAGCCCCGCAGCGGCTCGTCCGCGGTCCTGGGCAGCGTCAGCCGGAACTGCGACCCGCCGCCCGGCTCGCCCCAGGCCTGCAGCCAGCCTCCGTGCAGCCGCGCGTCCTCCAGGGCGATCGACAGCCCCAGTCCCGTGCCGCCGGTGGTACGCGCGCGTGCCGGGTCGGCCCGCCAGAAGCGGCTGAAGACGCGAGTGGCCTCCCCCGGTTTGAGGCCGACGCCGTAGTCGCGCACCGCGACGGCGACCGCGCCACCGGCCGCGGCGAGCTTGACGACGACGTCGTTGCCCTCGCCGTGCTCGACGGCGTTGACGACGAGGTTGCGCAGTACCCGCTCCACGCGCCGGGCGTCCGCCTCGGCGACGACGGGCTGCTGGTCGCCGACGACGCGTATCCGCGTGCCCTTGCGCTCGGCGAGCGGCTCGGCCCCGCCGACTACCCGCCGTACGACCTCCCTGAGGTCTATCGGCTCCGCCTCCAGTGCCGCCGCGCCCGCGTCGAAACGGCTGATCTCCAGCAGGTCCGCGAGCAGGGTCTCGAACCGGTCCAGCTGGTCGGCGAGCAGTTCGGCCGACCGCGCGGTCACCGGATCGAAGTCCACGCGCGCGTCGTGGATGACGTCGGCGGCCATCCGCACGGTCGTCAGCGGCGTCCGCAGCTCGTGCGACACGTCGGAGACGAACCGCCGCTGCATCCGCGACAGGTCCTCCAGCTGGCTGATCTTCAGCTGGAGGTTCTGCGCCATCTTGTTGAAGGCCTCGCCGAGCCGTGCGATGTCGTCCTCGCCGGTGACCTTCATCCGTTCCTGCAGCCGCCCGGCGGACAGCCGCTCCGCGATGCTCGCCGCCATCCGTACGGGCGTGACGACCTGACGCACCACGAGCCAGGCGATGGCCCCGAGCAGCACCACGACGAAGAGTCCGGCCGTCGCCAGCGTGCCCGTGACCAGGCTGAGCGACTTCTCCTCCTGCGTGAGCGGGAAGAGGTAGTACAGCTGGTACGGCTCACCGTTCGGGTCGTTGACCTGCTTGCCGATGACCAGACCGGGCTGCGAGGCCTCGTCGGAGTCGTAGACGATCCGGGTGTAGCTCTGCGCCGCCGCCGTGCTGCCGTCGATCCGCTCCCGCAGGTCCTCGGGCACGCTGGCCGACCAGTTGACGAAGCCGGAGGCGCGCGGTCCGCGCCCGCTGCCGCTCTCCCCGCCCATGGGGAGCGTGACCACGTCGAAGGCACCCTGACCGCCGCTGGAGAGCGACTTCACCAGTTCACTCATCCACTGGATGACGTTCTGCGGGGGACGGCCGTCCACGGGCACGCCGTCGTCACCCGTCACGCTGGCCGCCTCTTCGGCCTTCTGCTTGGCGACCGCGAATCCACCGGTGGCCTGGCTCTGGGAGGCCTTCACCTTCGCGTCCAGCAGCCCGTTGCGGACCTGCCCTATCACCACGAAACCGAGCAGCAGCACCACGCCCAGCGACATCAGCAGCGTGGTGACGACGACCTTGAGCTGGATGTTGCGCCGCCACAGCCGCATGACGGGCAGCAGCGGACGGCGCACCCAGCGCATGAACAGACGGAGCACCGGGCTGCCCTGTACCCCGCCGTGCAGCAGCCCGCCCTCCAGCAGGCGGCTCCAGCGGGAGCCGGCGGGCGTGTGGCCGACAGGCCGTCCGGCGCGGGCCCCGGAGCGGCCGGGCGCCGAAGCGGCACTGTCCCTGCTCATGTCAGCTCGGTCCGGCCTTGTAACCGACGCCGCGGACGGTCACCACGATCTCCGGCTTCTCCGGGTCCTTCTCGACCTTGGAGCGCAGCCGCTGCACGTGCACGTTGACCAGCCGGGTGTCGGCCGCGTGCCGGTAGCCCCAGACCTGCTCGAGGAGCACCTCACGCGTGAACACCTGCCACGGCTTGCGGGCCAGCGCCACCAGCAGGTCGAACTCCAGCGGCGTCAGCGCGATCGACTGGCCCTCCCGCTTCACGGAGTGACCGGCCACGTCGATGACCAGGTCGCCTATGGCGAGCTGCTCCGGTGCCGGCTCCTCGGACCTCCTCAGACGCGCCCTGATACGGGCCACCAGCTCCTTCGGCTTGAACGGCTTCACGATGTAGTCGTCGGCACCCGACTCCAGACCCACCACGACGTCGACGGTGTCACTCTTCGCCGTCAGCATCACGATCGGCACACCCGACTCCGCCCTGATCAGGCGGCACACCTCGATGCCGTCCCGACCGGGCAGCATCAGGTCGAGCAGCACCAGGTCCGGCTTGGTCTCCCGGAAGGCGGCCAGCGCCTTGTCGCCGTCGGCTACGAACGATGGCTCAAAACCCTCACCACGCAGCACAATGCCGAGCATCTCGGCCAGTGCGGTGTCGTCGTCGACGACAAGGACTCGTCCCTTCATAAACGACATCATCCCATTAGCTAATCGTTACCTGGCGTGACCTGGCACACAGCTCCGCGAGAGCCCCGGCCGTCACGGGCGAAACCGCGCCCTCCTCGGTGACGATCGCCGTCACCAGCTCGGGCGGAGTCACGTCGAACGCCGGGTTGTACGCCTGGGTCCCCAGGGGTGCCACCGGAATCCCGCCTCCCGCTCCTGCCACCGGCACCTGCGGTGCTGTGACCTCGGTCACCTCATATCCGGGACGCTGTTCCACCTCGACGGACGCCCCGTCCGGCGTGTCCGGGTCCACCGTCGTGACCGGTGCCACCACGATGAACGGCACGTGGTGGTACCGCGCGAGCACGGCGAGCGGATAGCTCCCCACCTTGTTCGCCACCGAACCGTCGGCAGCGATGCGGTCCGCGCCGATGAGCACCGCGTCCACCTCTCCCGCCGCGAACAGCGAACCGGCCGCGTTGTCGGTGAGCAAGGTGTACGCCATGCCGTGGCGGGCCGCCTCGTATGCCGTCAGGCGAGCACCTTGCAGCAAGGGACGCGTTTCGTCCACCCACAGGCGTCGCAGCCGCCCCGAACGGTGCGCCGCGAGCGCCACCGCGAAGGCCGTTCCCTCACCGCCCGACACCAGCGAACCGGTGTTGCAGTGCGTCAGGACACGGTGCCCGCCGGCGGGCAGCAGCTCGTCCAGCAGCGCCAGCCCGTGCGCGGCCATCCGGGCGCTGGCCTCGGCGTCCTCCCGGTGCAGCGCCCTCGCCGCGGCCAGCGCGGCCGCGGCGGCCTGCCGGGTGTCGCCGGTCCTGGCGAGGGCCTCCTGGTGGGCGGCCTGTGCCCGGCGCACCCCGACGGCGAGGTTCACCGCGGTGGGGCGGGCGCCCGCCAGCGCGGTCGCGGCCTCCCGCACCTCGAAGCCGCGGACGGCGGCGAGCGCGACGCCGTAGGCGCCCGCGATGCCGAGCAGCGGTGCCCCGCGCACGGCGAGCGAGCGGATCGCCTCCACGAGCGCTGACGCGTCCGTGCAGACCAGTTCCACCTCCTCGGCCGGCAGCCTGGTCTGGTCCAGCAGGACCAGCACCGGGCCCTCGGGGGGTTCCTCCCAGCGAAGAGCCGGTATCCCGGTCGGCCGCTTGTCCTCGCCGCTTTGCGCGTACTGATCAGCCATGCGGTCAGTCTGCCCCCTGTCCGGCGGACAATTGAAGGTGCGCAGCCCGTACCGCGCCCGGTCCGCACTCGGCCACCCCATGGCACGATGGCTGCCAACCTGCCGCCGCGACCGCGGACGGGCACCGTGAAGGAGCGACGATGAACGACACTCCGGGCTGGGCCTCGCCCGGATCCGCCCCGTCCGACGGGCGGGAGCCCGGCGCGTCCGGCCCCGCCGAGCCCGCCGACCGCCCCGGCGGCCCCGCGCAGCCCGCGGACCGGCCGGGCGCGGAACCGACGGGCCCCGGCACGAAGTGGTCCAAGGAGCAGCCGCCCCCCGGCCAGTGGTCCGCACCCACCGGCCCCGGCCAGGCCCCGCCTCCCGCGCCGCCCCACCAGGGCTGGGGCAACCCGCCCCCCGGCCACCCGGGCGGCGGATACGGAGCTCCCGGCGGTCCCGGCGGCTACGGCGGCCAGGGCGGAGGGTACGGCGGCTACGGGCCGCCCGGTGGGCCCGGAGGCTGGGGAAGCGGTTGGGGAGGCGGCTGGGGAGGCCCCCCGCCCGCGGCCAAGCCCGGCGTGATCCCGCTCCGCCCGCTCGGCGTCGGCGAGATCCTCGACGGCGCGGTCTCCACCATGCGCGCCTACTGGCGCACGGTCCTCGGCATCTCGCTGACCGTCGCGGTCTTCACGGAGATCATCGTCGTACTGCTCCAGGGCCTCGTCCTGGACAACACCAGCACCGAGGCCCTCAACGACCCCGACGCCACCCTGAGTGAACTGGGCGACGCGCTGGCCGACACCACGATCAACTCGGGTGTCATCTTCGTGATCTCCCTGGTCGGCACCGTCCTGGCCACCGCCCTGCTGACGACCGTCACCAGCCGCGCCGTGCTCGGCAGGCCGGTGACCATCGGCGAGGCCTGGCGGGACGCCCGCCCGCAGGTCGTGAAACTCTTCGGCCTGATCGTCCTCCTGCTGCTCATCGTCTTCGGCATCGTCATGGTCGGCATGGCGCCCGGTCTCCTCGTCACGGCCGCGGGGGGCGGCGACGCCGCCGTGGCCCTGACGGTCCTGGGCTTCCTGGCCGCAGGCGTCGTCGCGGTCTGGCTCATGGTCCGCTTCTCGCTGGCGTCGCCCACGCTGATGCTGGAGAAGCAGGGCATCAAGAAGGCGCTGAGCCGCTCCGTGAAGCTCGTGCGCGGTTCCTGGTGGCGGGTCTTCGGCATCCAGCTGCTCGCGACGATCATCGCGAACGTCGTCGCCTCGATCATCGTCATCCCCTTCGCCCTCCTCGCCTCGGCCGTCGGCGGCGGCGGTGTCGGCGGACTCCTGGAGGGCACCGGGGACCTCGGCTGGACGTTCCTCGTGGTCAGCGGTATCGGCTCGGTGATCGGCTCCACGATCACCTTCCCGATCACGGCGGGCGTCGCGGTGCTGCTGTACATCGACCAGCGCATCCGCCGCGAGGCCCTCGACCTCGAACTGGCCCGTGCCGCCGGCCTCCAGGGCTCCGGCGCTCCCGGCACCACCCCGGGGAGCTGATGCGGTGAGTCCCGCGGGGGGAGTGCTCACGGAGGTGCTGTCACGCACCGCGGTACGGACGGTGTCGCGCGCGGGCGACGCCTCCGTGCTGTCGCTGTCGCGCTCCGGCGACGAACCGCCGGTGACGATCCCGCGCGACCCCGCGCGGGAGGCCGCGCGCCGCGAGCTGTCCAAGCGGATGTACCACGAGAACGACCCCAGCTGGTTCCAGCGGGCCCTGAACGCCTTCTGGGACTGGATCGACGAACTGTTCAGCAGCGCGTCCACCGCGACCCCCGGCGGGACGGTCGGCCTGATCGTCATCATCGTGGCCGCCGTGGCGGTGCTGGGCGCCCTCTGGTGGCGCCTGGGCACCCCGCGCCGGGGGCCGGCCTCCGCCCCCGCCCTGTTCGACGACCGCCCCCGCACCGCCGCCGACCACCGCGCCGCCGCCGAGGCACACGCCGCCCAGGGCCACTGGAACCAGGCCGTCCAGGAACGGATGCGGGCCGTCGTCCGTGCCCTGGAGGAACGCGCCCTCCTCGACATCCGTCCCGGCCGCACCGCCGACGAGGCGGCCACCGAAGCGGGCCGCGCCCTGCCCGCCCACGGTGCCGGGCTGCGCGCCGCCGCCCGGGACTTCGACGACGTCACGTACGGCGGCCGTCCCGGTTCCGAGCAGTCGTACCGTCGCCTCACCGAACTCGACCGCGACCTGGAGCGCAGCAGGCCACAGCCGGTGAGCAGCGCGACCGCCGGCACGGCCGGCAGCGCGGGCCCCGACACCCGCCCGGGAGCCGCCGGATGACCACCGAGGCCACGCTCCCCACCACCTCGGCCTCGCCCACCGCACGCCAGGTCTGGTCGCGCGCGCGGGGCATCGTGCTCGCGCTCGTCGTGCTCCTCGTCGGTGCCGTCGCGATCGCCGTCGTCCGCTCCGGCGCGAAGCACGGCGAACTCGACCCGCGCTCCGCCGACCCGTACGGCAGCCGGGCCGTCGCCGAGCTCCTCGCCGACCGGGGCGTGTCCACGCGCGTGGTCACCACCCTGGACGCCGCACGCGCCGCGGCCGGCCCGGACACCACCTTGCTGGTCGCCGTCCCCGACCTCCTGACCGAACGCCAGCAGACGCAGCTGCACGCCGCGACCGAGGGCTCCGGCGGCCGTACCCTCCTCGTGGCCCCCGGCGGCCCCGCCGTCGAACGGCTCGCCCCCGGGGTCACCGCCGACCCCGCGCTCAGCTTCGACTCGACACTGGCGCCCGGCTGCGACCTGCCCGCCGCCCGGCGCGCGGGCACCGCCGACACGGGCGGCATCCGCTACAGCAGCACCCACGTCGAAGCCGACGCCTGCTACCCCAGCCGTCGCCTGGCCACCCTCCTCCGCATCCCCGAGGCATCCGCCGGGGCGCCCCAGGGCGCCTCGGGCGACACGGTGGTCCTCGGCGCCCCCGACATCTTCTACAACAACCACCTCGACGAGCACGGCAACGCCTCGCTCGCCCTCCAACTCCTCGGCTCCCGCGACCACCTGGTCTGGTACCTCCCCTCGGTCTCCGACACCACCGCCCCGGACGACGAGCGCAGCTTGTTCGACCTGCTCCCCTCCGGCTGGCTCTGGGGGACCCTCCAGCTCTTCGTCGCCGCGGCCCTCGCGGCCCTGTGGCGGGCACGCCGGCTCGGCCCCCTGGTGCCCGAGAAACTCCCCGTCGCGATCCGCGCCTCCGAAACCGCCGAAGGCCGTGCCCGTCTCTACCGGAAGGCGAACGCCCGCGACCGCGCGGCCACCGCTCTTCGCTCCGCCACCCGCACCCGCCTCGCCCCCCTCACCGGCGTTCCCGTCGCCCAGGCCCACTCGCCCGAAGCCCTGCTCCCCGCCCTGTCCGCCCATCTCCATGGCGAACACGGCGACGGACAGTCCCTGCACACCCTCCTCTTCGGCCCGCCGCCCGCCGACGACGCGGCCCTCGTCGCACTCGCCGACCAACTCGACACCCTCGAAAGAGAGGCACGCCGTCCATGATGGACCCGACCACTGACAACGCCGGGCAGACCGGGGACCCGGGCAACGCCCGCGCCGCCCTGGAGGCCCTGCGCGCCGAGATCGCCAAGGCCGTGGTCGGCCAGGACGCAGCCGTCACCGGTCTCGTCGTGGCGCTCCTCTGCCGCGGCCACGTCCTCCTCGAAGGCGTCCCCGGGGTCGCGAAGACCCTGCTGGTCCGCGCCCTGGCCGCGGCCACCGAGCTCGACACGAAGCGCGTCCAGTTCACCCCCGACCTGATGCCGAGCGACGTCACCGGCTCCCTGGTCTACGACGCCCGCACCGCCGAGTTCTCCTTCCAGCCCGGCCCGGCCTTCACCAACCTGCTCCTCGCCGACGAGATCAACCGCACGCCCCCGAAGACCCAGTCGTCCCTCCTCGAAGCCATGGAGGAACGCCAGGTCACGGTCGACGGCACTCCCCGCCCGCTCCCCGAGCCGTTCCTGGTCGCGGCGACGCAGAACCCGGTCGAGTACGAGGGCACCTACCCCCTCCCGGAAGCCCAGCTGGACCGCTTCCTCCTCAAGCTCACCGTCCCCCTCCCCTCCCGCCAGGACGAGATCGACGTCCTCACCCGGCACGCCTCGGGCTTCAACCCGCGCGACCTGCGCGCCGCCGGCGTACGCCCCGTGGCGAACGCCGCCGATCTGGAAGCGGCCCGCACGGAAGTGGCCAGGACGACGGTCTCCCCCGAGATCACGGCCTACGTCGTCGACATCTGCCGTGCCACCCGCGAGTCACCGTCCCTCACCCTCGGCGTCTCCCCGCGCGGTGCCACGGCACTGCTCTCGGCCTCCCGAGCGTGGGCCTGGCTCACGGGCCGCGACTACGTCACCCCCGACGACGTGAAGGCCCTCGCCCTTCCCACCCTCCGGCACCGCGTCCAGCTCCGCCCGGAGGCCGAGATGGAGGGCGTGACCACGGACTCCGTGATCAACGCGATCCTCGCCCACGTCCCCGTCCCCCGCTGATGGCACTCACCGGACGCGCCGCCCTGCTCGCGGCCATCGGCTCCGTCCCCATCGGCATCTGGGACCCCAGCTGGGCGGGCGTCCTCGCGGTCAACGCGCCGCTGGCCGCGGCCTGCGCCTGCGACTTCGCCCTGGCCGCTCCCGTACGACGCCTGCGCCTGGTCCGCTCCGGCGACACCTCCACACGCCTGGGCGACAGCGCCGACGTCGTGCTGACGGTCACCAACCCGTCCAACCGGCCGCTCCGCGCCCTTCTCCGCGACGCCTGGCCGCCCAGCAGCTGGCAGCCCGGCACGGAGACGGCGGCCTCCCGCCACCGGGTGACGGTGCCCGCCGGTGAACGCCGGCGCGTCACCACCCGTCTGCGCCCCACCCGCCGTGGTGACCGCCGGTCGGACCGCGTCACGATCCGCTCGTACGGGCCCCTGGGCCTCTTCACCCGCCAGGGCTCCCACCGGGTCCCCTGGACGGTACGCGTCCTTCCCCCGTTCACCAGCCGCAAGCACCTCCCTTCCAAGCTGTCCCGTCTCCGCGAACTCGACGGCCGCACCAGTGTGCTCACCCGTGGGGAGGGCACGGAGTTCGACAGCCTGCGCGAGTACGTTCCCGGCGACGACACCCGTTCCATCGACTGGCGCGCGACAGCCCGCCAGTCCGCTGTCGCGGTACGCACCTGGCGCCCCGAACGTGACCGCCACATCCTGCTCGTCCTCGACACCGGTCGCACGTCGGCCGGCCGGGTGGGCGACGCGCCCCGTCTCGACGCGTCCATGGACGCCGCCCTGCTCCTGGCCGCCCTGGCCTCCCGCGCCGGCGACCGCGTCGACCTCCTCGCCTACGACCGTCGAGTGCGTGCTCTCGTCCAGGGCCGCACGGCGGGCGACGTACTCCCGTCCCTGGTCAATGCGATGGCGACGCTGGAACCGGAGCTCGTCGAGACCGATGCCCGCGGCCTCACCGCCACCGCACTCCGGGTCGCTCCCCGCCGCTCCTTGATCGTGCTGCTCACCACACTCGACGCTGCCCCGGTCGAGGAAGGGCTGCTGCCCGTCCTGGCGCAACTGACGCAGCGACACACCGTCGTCCTGGCGTCGGTCGCCGATCCGCGCATCTCCCGGATGGCCGACGCCCGCGGGGACACGGACGCCGTCTACGAGGCCGCGGCGGCGGCACAGGCCCAGGCGGAACGCCACCGCACCGCGGACCGGCTCCGCCGGCACGGCGTGAAGGTCGTTGACGCGATCCCTGACGAACTGGCCCCGGCACTGGCCGACGCCTACCTGGAACTGAAGGCGGCGGGACGTTTGTGAGAAGCGGGGCTCACTGGCCCCGCCACTCTCCGGACTGCCCCCTTAAACGCAGAAAACCCCGCACCGTTCCCGGTGCGGGGTTTCCTCGCAATAATTGTTCGGCGGCGTCCTACTCTCCCACA
>NZ_JBNGGE010000041.1:0-76238 GCF_049975785.1 Streptomyces sp. WG7 | reverse complement strand
GGCTGTAGCTCGTCCGCCCGGACCAGACGATGTGGAGCGGCAGGTCCACGTTGCCCTCGACGGGACCGGCCAGCTCCGCAAGCGCTCGGGCAGTCGGCTGCGGTAGCGGTTCCGCAGTACCTCGGCGCGGGGGGCGGTGATCGTCGTGTCCATGCATCCAGTATCGCTGCTGGGAGGCGGCGGCATAGCAGATAGGGGACGCCCTACGTACGTACGGGTCGGGCGCCGCCCGCCCTTCCCTCGACCATCTCACTCATTGGGCGCTCAGCACATCATGGCCTACCCGTGCAGCCCTCAGCTGGCGCGGCAACCGGCTGCCCTGCCGACCCGGGTCCGGCCCCGCCCGCGGTCGATCATGACGCAGCAGGTCACGCGGAGGGCCGCCGCGGTGGGACCGGCTGGGGCTTCGGTCTCTCTGTCGGAAGTGACGACGGTGGCGAAGCCGAATCCCATGGCGTCGGCACAGTGGACGAGAAGGACACCGGGGCGGGGGAGGTCAGGACCCATGCCGCGGTCGACCTGTCGAGTACGCAGCGCGCCCGAGCGGGAGCCAGAGACCTGTCGAGGTCACCGGTCTTGGCGGCCACCTGGCCAAAAGCAGGCTCCCTGCCTGCGTTTTTGCAGGTCAAGGGCTGTTTCGACAGCCTACAACGAGTCGCATGTTCGGGCAGCTTCCCCCAGGTTTTTCAGGACTCATGCTGACCACTCGCTTACTTTCCTGACGCATCGTCAGGCGACTGGAGGAGAGTTTCGCCCGCTCTCCCGTCTCCCACCGCGACGACGGCACAAGCCTACGCAGCACCCTCTCGGGGGCATCCGTGATGACCGTCACCAGCCCCGCCACTCCCCGGTCGAATGCGTGCCGAAGTCCGGCCGACAAGACGGCGAGCGTGGGAGGGTGACCAGGTCAACGAGGGTGCGGCACTCGACACACCGAGCGCCTTTTGAGCGCCTACTCGTCCGTGGCAGCTGCCTCCGGAGCTGACCGCGCCGCTGCACCGCCTCGGCGTGCTGGCTGCACTTCATCCTCCGATCGCGGGCGCCATTTCCACGACATGGCGTCGATCGCTGCACGAGGAAGCCAACGCACAGATGCACGGTCGGCAGATCGCAGCACAACAACCAGGGGAGGTGCCGAGTCTCCGGCCTTGACCAGGTACGCCGAAGGGCCCGCCTCATTGGGGTCCGCCGCCCCACGGCCATCCGTGACAGCGGGCGCGGTCGGGGATCCGGCCTCATTCACCCCCGTCCGAACGGAGCCTCACTGAACTCTCCGCCGCAGGTCAGAACATCAATGCCCCCTCACCTGACGCAGTCCACCCGGAGGGATACGGCTGCGCGCAGCTGCATTGGGCCGCAGCCCCGCGCGGGCCCTGATAGCCCCCGCTACGACGACCGGGGCCTGGCCTACGAGGCGTACGCCGACATCTTCGACACCGCCGCGCCCTCGGGAACCTAGGCGCAGACCGAATACGGACACACTGCACCGGGCCGCGCTGCATCAGACTCAGCCCGGCGCGGACCGATTCTGCGGACGGTTCTCGCGTGCTGCCGCTTGGGCGATGACGGTACCAGGGCGATGGCGCCATGGACTCTGATCGGTCTGAACCAGCAACTTGACCGGATCGACACCAGTGACCTCGGTGTCCGCCTCCGCGAACTCGACGCGGACAACCAGCACTGGAAGCGCTGTTTCGGCTCCGCGAGCTCCCTGTCCGAACCGGTCTCGACAGGCCGTTGCCGACGTGAGGGCCCCCGACAGGCAGTAGCGGTACCGGCCTGCCGGGGGCCTGATGGTCAGGCGAGGTTCTCGGTGAAGAACTCGTCGAGCCGGTCAAAGGGGATGAGGTCCCTGCTGTCGTACAGGTCGACGTGGTCCGCGCCCGGGACGATCACGAGGTCGACGGTGTCGGGGGCCTTTGCCTGGACGTCCTCGGAGTAGTAGCGGGAGTGTGCGTCGGCGCCGGCCACCAGGAGCGCCTTGCGGGGGGCCAGCATGTCGATGTTCGTCATCAGCGGGAAGGCGAAGAACGACATCGGTGTGGTCGCGGTCCACGCGGTGGTGGAGTTGATCGAGCGCGGGTGGTAGCCGCGCTCGGTGCGGTAGTAGTCGAAGAAGCTCTGCGTGATCGGGTCGGCGTCCGCGGGGAGGGTCTTGGGCAGGACGCGGTCGGTGGGGGCGACGTTGCCGTTCTCGTCGAAGGGGACCTCGTGGGAGAGCCGCGCGTGGGTGCCGTTCTCGGCGTCGATCCAGCGCTGCCGGCTGACGTGGTCCACGATCTTCTGGCGCTGCTCACGTGTGTAGTAGTCCTCGTGGCCGCGGGATATGCTCCGCGACATGTCGTACATCGAGGTGGTGGCGACCGCCTTGATGCGGCTGTCTGCCGCAGCCGCGGTGAGCGCCATGCCGCTCAGGCCGCAGATGGCCTGTGCGCCGATCCGCTTGCGGTCGACGATCTTCTGCAGGCCGAGGAAGTCGACGGCGGCACTGTAGTCCTCTGTGTGGATGTCGGGCGAGGCCACGTCGCGCACCGTGCCGCCGCTCTCCCCGGTGAAGGAGGGATCGAAGGCGAGGGTGACGTAGCCACGGCGGGCGAACTCGTTGGCGTAGAGCCCCGAGGACTGTTCCTTGACCGCGCCGAACGGGCCGCTGACGACCAGGGCGGGCAGCTTGCTCCTGCCCTTCTTCGGCACGTAGAGGTCTGCGGCGACCTCGATGCCGTATCGGTTCTTGAACCGCACCGGGGTCCGCTTGACGTTCTTGTCCAGTGCGAAGGTGTAGCCGCCCGTGGCTGCGGTCCTGCCCTGCCCTGCGGCGCCGGCGGCGGCGCTGCGGCCGGTCTCCGCACCGAAGGAGGGCGCGGCTGTGAAGGAGGCGGCGGTGGCGGCACCGGCGGCGGCGATCAGTCCGAGCGCTTTGCGACGTTCCATGGAGTGGACCTCATCTTCAGTCGGTTGAGGAAGTGCGCAACGGCCCGCGGGGGCGTGACCGAGGCGCGATGTGGGGAGACCGCCTCTTGCGTCCGGCGTGGCGAGTCGGGTGCTGCGCGACCCGGACACGCCCGAGTCGGACGAGGACGGCCTCTCGGCTTGATGGCAGTGCCGGGGAGTTACTGGGCGGTGTAGCCGCCGTCGACGGGCAGGGCGATGCCGGTGACGTAGCTGGCGCCGGGGCTGGAGAGCCACAGGACGGCCTGGGCGATTTCGTCGGCGGTGCCGAGACGGTCGATGGCCTGGCCGGTTTCGGCCTGGGTGCGGTCGAGTTCGCCGCCGTCGATCATGGCGTCGACCATGGGAGTGGCGATGGTGCCGGGGCAGACGACGTTGATGCGCACGCCGCGGGGTCCGTATTCGAGGGCGGCGCTCTTGGTCAGGCCGATCACGCCGTGCTTGGTGGCGTGGTAGGCGGCGCGGCCGGGGTTGCCGACGAGGCCGCCGAGGGAGGAGCAGTTGACGATGGTGCCGCTGCCCTGGTCGCGCATGTGGCGCAGTTCGTGCTTCATGGCCGCCCAGATGCCGCGCAGGTTGATGCTCTGGACGCGGTCGAACTGTTCGGCGCTCTCGTCGGCGGCATCGGTGGGCGGGGGCATGATGCCGGCGTTGTTGTAGGCCATGTCGAGGCGGCCGAAGGTTGCTACGGTGCGGTTGACCGCGGCGGCGACCTGGTCCTCGTCCGTGACGTCGCAGACCAGGGCGAGGGCCCGGTGGCCGGCGTCGGCGAGCTCCTTCGCGGCGGCGTTGACGGCCGGCTCGTCGATGTCGGCGAGGGCGACGGCGGTGCCGGCTTCGGCGAACGCGCGGGCGGTGGCCAGGCCCATGCCGGAGGAGGCTCCGGTGACGAAGGCGGCCTGGCCGGTGAAGTCGTAGACGGGGTTCATGGGGAAGGTCCTCGCACGGGGTTCGGGGGTGGTCTTGCGGGCGGGGATGCCGGGAGGCTCAGGTGGTCTGGCCGCCGTCGACGACGAGGGCGGTGCCTGTGGTGAAGGCGGCGTCGGCGGAGCACAGCCAGAGCACGGCGGAGGCGATCTCCTCGGGCGTGCCGAGGCGGCCGACGGGCTCGTCGGCGATGAGTCCTTCGCGGCCTCCGGGGCGGGTGTCGCCGAAGCGGCGGATCATCTCGGTGTCGATGATCCCGGGGCAGACGGCGTTGACACGGATGCCCTGTGCGGCGTGGTCGAGGGCGGCGGAACGGGTGAAACCGATGATCCCGTGCTTGGCGGCGGCGTAGGCGGCCTGCCCCTTGAAGCCCTTGATCCCGGCTCCGGAGGAGACGTTGACGATCGCCCCGCCGCCGTCCTGGCGGAGCATCTGCCGGACCTGTGCCCTGGTGCACAGGAAGGCTCCGGTGAGGCTGACGCCGAGGATACGGTCCCAGTCGTTCTTGGCGGTGTCGGCGGCCGGCTGGACGGGCTGCTCGACGCCGGCGTTGTTGAAGGCGGCGTCCAGGCTCCCGAAGCGCTCGACAGTTCGGTCGACCGCGGCCTGGACGTCGTCCTCGCTGGTGACGTCGCAGGTGAGGGCGAGGGCGTCGCCTCCTGCGGCGTCGATGAGGCGGGCGGTTTCGCGTAGGCCGTCACCGGACAGGTCCGCGAGGGCGACCCGGGCGCCCGCGCGGGCGAAGGCGAGGGCGGTGGCCCGGCCGATGCCGCCGGCGGCGCCGGTGACGAAGGCGGTCTTGTCGTGGAAGTCGTAGGTGACGCTCACGTGTGTTCTCCCTTCGAAAAGGCGGGCCGCAGGCGTCGGGCCCGGAGATGGATCAGTGCCGCAGGGGCGCCGGTGCGCCGGCGAGGAGGCGGGACGGGTCAGGTGGCGGCCTTGACGGTGATGCTGGTTGCCCGGCCGAGCTGGTCGGCGCTGACGTCGAGGTGGCCGAGGACGAGCAGGTCCGGGGAGGGAGCGGGCCCGTCCTGGTAAAAGAGGGCGAGGTTACCCCAGGGGGCGTAGTAGGCGATGTCGCCGACGGCGGCAGCGACCGGTTCGGGGGCGCCGGCGGTGTCGAGCTTGCGCGGCAGGTCGGCGACCCGCTCGGTGCCGTGGAAGTCCTTCAGGTCCAAGGTGAGCGGCAGCAGCGCGGCGAAGTCGCGGACGGTGGGGCTGTCGTTCAGGACCGCGTCGACAGGGCGGCCGTCGAGGGTGACGTGGATGTTCATGGAGGTGTCCCTCCCGGAGGCGGACGACGAGGTAGGGGCCGCCGTCTCCCGCTGCCCCGCCGGGGCTGAAGCAGAGGGGGTGGCGGCCGGGGTGGTCTGCTGTGTTCCGCTGGAGCAAGCACTGATGGCCAGCATCAGGGCGGCCGCCGAAGCGGCACGGCCCGGGCGACGGCGGACTGCGAAGTCCAGGGGCGGCGCCCCGAGGGTGGTCATGTGGGCAGGGGCTCGGCGTAGTGCCGGAAGGGGCCGCGCTCGGTGTGGATGGCGTACAGGCGTTCGGCGAGCGCGTCGGGGCTGGAGTGCCCGGCGGCCGGGTGGATGGCGCCGGGGACGATGAGCTGGGCGGCGTGGATGTTCTCGGGCGCGAGGGCGTCGTGGAGCATGGCCGCGTAGGCGCTCTCGGCGGCGAACGCGATCGAGGTGCCGGCCACCTCGGGATTCGGGCGTACGGCGCTGGCACCGTTGACGAACAGCAGCGTGCCCCGGCCCAGCTCCCGCATCCCGGGCAGGACGGCGTGCACACAGGTCACCGGCCCCTTGACGGAGAAGGCCAGTGGATCGTCCAGGTCGGCGACACCGGTGTCCAGGACCGGCTTCATGAAGTCGCCGCGAGGCACCGGGCTGAACTGGAGGACCTCGATCGGTCCCAGTTCCTTGGTCGCTGCGGCCAAGGCCGCGGTCAGGGAGGCGGGGTCGAGGACGTCGGCGGTGAAGCCGCGTGCCTGAATGCCGTCACCGTCGAGTTCGCCCACCAGGGCGTCGAGGTGATCGGCATTGCGGGCCAGGAGGGCGACGTGGTGGCCGGCGGCACCGAACCGGCGGGCGGCAGCCAGCCCCAGTCCGAGGCCGGCGCCGACAACAGCGAACGTGGTCACGGTGAGCCTTTCAGGTGACGGCGGTACGGGCGCGGTGTCAGCCGGCGGCCGGGGCGGCGGTGTACTCGTCGTCGGTGACGGGCTCCAGCCAGTGCACGACGGCGTGGTCGTCGTCGCCCTCGTTGATGGCCACGTGGACCATCAGCCGGTTGGGGGCGGCGCCGTGCCAGTGCTCCTCGTCGGCCTCGAACAGGACGCGGTCGCCGGGCCGGATGACCTCCACTGGGCCGCCGCGACGCTGGCACAGGCCGACGCCTTCGGTGACGAAGACGGTCTGCCCGAGCGGGTGGCGGTGCCAGTGGGTGCGGGCGCCGGGCATGAAGTGCACCAGGGAGGCGGTGACCCGGGAGGGGGCGGGGGCGGCGGCGACCGGGTCGATGTAGACGTCGCCGGTGAACCAGTCGGCCGGGCCCTTGGCGGTGTCGATCGAGCTGCGGGTGATCTGCACGGGTGCTCCTTGTCCGGTGGAGGGGGTCAGGGCTTGAGGAGGGTCTTGACGGCGCGGCGCTCGTCCATGGCCTGGTAGCCCTCGGCGACCTGCTCCAGGGGCAGGGTGAGGTCGAAGACCTTGCCCGGGTCGATCCGGCGGGCCAGGACGCGGTCGATGAGGTCGGGCAGGTAGCGGCGTACGGGCGCGGGGCCGCCGCGCAGGCCGACGTGGGAGAAGAACAACTCCTGGCCGTCGATGGCGACCTCGTGGGGGACGCCGACGAAGCCGACGCTGCCGCCGGGGCGGGCGGAGTGCAGGGCCTGGCTCATGGCCTCGCCGGTGCCGACGCACTCCAGGACGCTGTCGGCACCGATCCCGCCGGTCAGCTCCTTGATCTTCGCAACGCCCTCGTCGCCGCGCTCGGTGACGATGTCGGTGGCACCGAACTCCCGGGCGAGCTTCTGCCGGGACTCGTGCCGCGACATGGCGATGATCCGCTCCGCGCCCATCTCCTTCGCCGCGATCACCGCGCACAGGCCGACCGCGCCGTCGCCGACGACCACGGTGGTCGAGCCGGGCCGCACCTCGGCGGCGTCCGCGGCCCACCAGCAGGTGCCCATCACGTCGGAGACGGCCAGCAGGCCGGGCCATATCTCCTCGCCGGGCACCTCGTCGGTGGCCACCAGGGTGCCTTGGGCATTGGGGATGCGCATGTACTCGGCCTGGCAGGTGGACATGAACTCGCGGTGCAGGCAGTTCGACTGGAAACCGTTCTGGCAGTTCGCGCAGGTGTTGTCGGACGTGGCGAACGAGCCGACGACGAACTGCCCCGGCTTCACCGCGGTGACCTCCGAGCCGACCTCCTCGACGAAGCCGACGTACTCGTGGCCCATCGGGTGCGGGTCGCCGATCGGCTCGGCGCCGCGGTAGGGCCACAGGTCGGAGCCGCACACGCAGGTGAGGGCCGTGCGGATGATCGCGTCGGTGGGGTGGAGCAGCTTCGGGTCCTCCAGGGACTCGAAGCGGACGTCACCGGGGGCGTGGATGACTGCGCCGCGCATGAGAGAGATTCCTTCGCGTGCCGGGGGCCGGCGATCCCGTAGGCCGGGGCCGTCGCCGAGTGCGGGGCCGGGTGCAAGATCCCGTCGTGACGACCGGACGACAAGCACCACGTCATCCAGGTAACCCGCTCGTCGCGCGTGGAGCGAGGCACCGTCAAGGGGTGTACCGCCAGTACATCCCTATGGACGCGGGCGGGACGTACCGTCGAAGGCGTGGACAACCAAGCAGAGGTCCGCGAGTTCCTGACCTCGCGGCGAGCCAATATCACTCCCGGGCAGGCCGGCCTGCCCTCCGGGAGCCGCCGACGGGTACCGGGCCTGCGCCGCAGTGAGGTCGCCGCGCTCGCCGATGTGAGCGTGGAGTACTACGCCAAGCTGGAACGTGGCAACCTCGCCGGCGTCTCCCCGGCCGTCCTCGAGGCCGTCGCCCGTGCGCTCCAGCTCGATGACGCCGAGCGCGCGCACCTGCTCAACCTCGCCCACGCCGCCGACGGCTCCGACGCCCTCACCCGCCCCCGGCGCCGCACCGCGCAGTGGAAGGCGCACCGGAGCCTGCAGTGGGTTCTGGACGCCGTCACCGCCGGCCCCGCCTTCGTACGCAATGGCCGCATGGACCTGCTCGCCGTCAACGAGCTCGCCCGCGCCTTCTACGCAGACGTCTACGCCTCGGCCGGCAACCAGGCGAACCTGGCCCGCTTCCAGTTTCTCGACCCCGCCTCGCGCCGCTTCTACCCCGACTGGGAGCAGGCCGCCGACGTCGCCGTGGCCATCTTGCGCACCGAAGCCGGCCGCAGCCCCCACGACAAGGGCCTGCACGACCTCGTCGGGGAGCTGTCCACCCGCAGCGACGCCTTCCGCACCCGCTGGGGTGCCCACAACGTCCGCCACCACGGCACCGGCACCAAGCGCTTCCACCACCACACCGTCGGCGACCTCACCCTCGCCTACGAGGGCCTGGAGATGGCCGCCGCCCCGGGGCTCACCCTCACCATCTACACCGCCGAACCCGGCTCGGCCTCCGAGGAGGGCCTGAGGCTCCTCGCCTCCTGGGCCGCCACGCAGAACACCGCCTCGCCCGCGGAACAGCGTGCCGACTGACCACCACGGGCTTCTTCAGGGGCGCCGAGGGGGGCGTGAGAGCCCAGCACCCGTAGCGCGTAGGGCTTCTCCAGCGGGCCCGGTTTCAGCGTCGGCGCCGGTTGAGTCGGGGGGATGACCGTCGTCCCGTGCCGTCGGAGCAGTCACGTCTCCGCCTGCTCCTCGGCCTTCTTCTGTCCCCACGCCGGCGGGCCGGAGTGCCGGGCCGCCTGCCAGGAGTGCCACAGGGACGCGTAGGCACCGTCCGCCGCCAGGAGTTCCTCGTGGCTGCCGAGCTCGACGATCCGGCCGCGGTCCATCACCGCGATGCGGTCGGCGTCCCGCACCGAGTCCAGGCGGTGCACGATGGAGATCACCGTACGGCCCGCGATCAGCGCCGCGAGCGAACGCTCGACCCGGCGTGACGCGGTGGAGTCCAGCAGTGCCGTGGCTTCGTCCAGCACCAGTGCGTGCGGGTCGGACAGCAGCAGCCGGGCCAGTGCCAGTTGCTGGGCCGCCGACGGGGACAGCGGTGCGGCGCCCGGGCCGATCCCGGTGTCGAGGCCGTCGGGGAGGGTGTGTGCCCAGTCCGCCAGCAGAACCGTCTCCAGCGCCTCCCACAGCCGCTCGTCCGGCGGCGGCTCCTCGCAGGCCAGCGTGAGGTTGTCCCGTAGCGTGCCGGTGAACACGTGCTGTTCCTGGGTCACGAGGACGATCTCGCGGCGCAGTTGGCCCACCGGCAGGCTGCTGATCTCGGCGCCGCCGATGCGCACGCTCCCCCGGGTCGCGTGGTGCACGCCGGCCAGGAGTTTGCCGAGGGTGGACTTGCCCGCGCCGGAGGCACCGACCACGGCCAGGCGCTCGCCGAAGGCGATGTCGAGGTCGATGTCCGACAGGACCTCGCGGCCCGGGGCGTAGCCGAAGCCGACGCCCTCCAGCCGGATGGCGTGGCCCTCGGTGGCCGCGGGTGGCCGCGGCTCCTCGCGCGGCAACCGGTCCGCGCCCAGGATCCTGCGCAGCGCGGCGTTCCCGATCTGCAGTTCGTCGGTCCAGGTGAGCAGGTCGTTCAGGGGCTCGCCGAGCGCTTGGACGTAGAGCACCACGGCGGTGAGTTCGCCCAGTCCCACGGCACCGTCCCGGTAGGCGAGTCCGCCGATCAGCAGGGTCAGCGCCATCGGCACCATGGTGGCGAGGTCCAGGCTGGGGAACCAGACGGTCTGGAGCCAGGTGGTGCGCTGCCGGGTCCGTACCACCTGGTCGACCGCCCGGCCGTGACGCCGGATCTGGCGGGGCCCGAGCCCGAGGGACTCGACGGTGGCGGCGCCGCGGGCGGTCTCGTGCGTGACGGCCAGGACGTCGGCCTCCTGAGCGAGCAGGCGCTCGTAGGCGCGGGTCGCGCGCGGCCGGTACCACCAGGTCGGCAGGAGGGCGAAGGGCACTCCGGCCAGCAGTCCGAGGGCGAGCAGGGGCGAGGTCAGCAGGATCGCCGCGAAGGTGAACACCAGGGTGACGGCGGCCAGCGCGATGCGCGGGACCGCCTGCCGGATGCTCTCGTTGAGCCGGTCGGCGTCGGTGGTGGCGCGGCTGAGGAGGTCGCCGGTACCGACGCTCTCCACCTCCGACAGCGGCAGCCCGAGCGCCCTGCGGACGAACGTCTCGCGGGTGCGCGACAGGACGCGCTCCCCCAGCAGCGCGGCCCGGGTGCGGGCGGCGCGGGCGAGCAGCGCGTGGGTGACGAGGACGGCGACGAAGGCCAGGGCGAGCAGGTCGACCCGGCCCGCGGTGGTACCGGCCTTGACGGATTCGACCAGGTGGCCCAGGAGTCGGGGTCCGATCAGGCCCGCCACCAGAGCGGCGGCGAACAGCGCGAAGGTGAGGGCCAGCCGGGCGGCCTCGTCGCGCAGGAAGGCACCGACCCAGGCGCGGACGTCCGCCCGGTCGGCGAGCGGCAGCCGCCCCGGGTGGCCGGGCGTGCCGTCGGGTCCGGGGGTGGTGGGCGGGGCCGGAGTGGCTTCGGCGGTGGGGTGGGCCTGGGCGGGTGTCGCCGTCACGAGGGGACTCCTGTGGAACGGTCGGGGCTGCCGGGTACGGGGTCCGGGCAGAGGCGGACCTCGCGGTCGGCGACGCCGCGCCACAGCGGGCTGTCGCTGAACACGACGGTGGTGCGCCCCGCCCGCGCGGCGGCGACCCGTTCGACCACCCGGGCCTCGGTGTGGGCGTCGACCGAGGAGGTGGGGTCCTCCAGCACCAGCACGTCGGGAGCCGCGAGCAGGGCCCGCGCGAGGACGAGGCGCTGGCGCTGACCGCCGGACAGGGCACGGCCGCCCTCGTCGAGCGGGGTGTCCGGACCGGCGGGGAGGGCTTCCACCACGTCGGCGGCGTCGGCGGTGAACAGCGCGCGCTCCAGGTCCCGCGGCGAGCGGGCGGATTCCGCGGTCAGTTCGTCCCGTACGGTGCCGCTGAACAGGGTGTCGGCGGGTCCGGACCGGAGCACCCGGGAGCGCAGTTCGGCGAGGTCCACCCGGTCGAGCGGGACACCGCCGAGCAGCACGGGCGGGGCACCGTCACCGGTACCGCCGGGGCGGGTGAGCCGGTCGGCGAGGTTCCCGGTGCGGTCGGCGGGGGCGACGACCACGGTGAGCCGTCCGGCCTCGGCGGTGATGCCGGTGCGGGCGTCCGCCAGCGAGAGCGGTCCCGGGGGCAGCGGCTCGGGCTGTACGGGCTGGGTGGTCTCGGGGGTGAGGCGCAGCAGGGCGCAGACCCGGCCGGCGGCGACCTTGGCCAGGCTGAGCGTCTCGGCGGCCTCGGTCGCGGTGCTCACCGGGAGGGTGAGGAAGGCCGACGCGCCGTAGAAGGCGACGAGTTCGCCGGCGGTGATGGTGCCCTGCAGGGCGAGGCGTGCGCCGAACCAGACGATGCCGACGGTGACGAGGCCGGGCAGGAAGACCCCGGCCGCCTGGAGCCAGGCCTCCATCCGGCCGGCCGACTCGCCGGCCCGCCGGACCTCCTGGCTGGTGCGGCGGAAGCGTTCGGCGAAACCCGCCTCGCCGCCGATGCCGCGCAGGATCCGCAGACCGGCGACGATGTCACCCGCTTGGGAGGTGGCGATGCCCATCTGTTCGCGCTGGGCCTCGTCGCGTTCCTGGAGGGGCCGCAGCAGCGGTCCGATGCCCAGGACGGCGGCCGGGACCCCGATGAGCACGGCCAGTCCGAGCACGGGCGAGGTGGCGGTGAGGGCCACGGCGACGAGCACGGCGGCGAACACCGCGCCGATGGTGCGGCCGACCACCTCGAAGGCGTTGCCGATGGTGTCGACGTCCGCGGCGGCCGAGGCAGCCACGTCACCGGAGTGTGCCTTGCCGCGGAGGGTGGCGCCCAGCCGGACCACGTGCCGCATCAGGACGCGGTGGGTGTGCGACAGGGCGTGCGCCTCGGCGCCCACGGCGGCCTGGATCAGGCCGGCGCCGGCGAGGGCCTGGACGATGCCGAGGCCGAGCGTGAGCAGGGCCCACAGGTAGAGGCCGGCCCGGTCGCCTCCCTGGCCGGCCTCGTCGATGGCCCGTCCGATGACGAGCGGGACCAGGGCCAGGGGGACCATCCAGAGGGTGCCGAGCACGGCGCTGAGCAGCAGCGGTCCGGGCCGGATCCGCGCCAGCCACCACAGGTAGGCCCAAGGGCCCCGCGCGTCCGCCTCGGGCAGGGTGGCGGGGGCCACCGAGGCGTCGAAGAGCCGGTTGGTCACAGGTACCGGTCCCGGGTGGCCGCGCGGTCGACCTTGCCGGTGCGGGTGTGCGCCAGTCGGGGGACCGCGACGATCCGGTCGGGGACGATGTGTTCGGGGAGCGTGGCGCGCAGGTGCGCGCGCAGCGCGGCGGGCTCGGCCGCGACGCCGCCGTCGTCCGGCGTGTTGCCGCCGGGCGCGACGACCACGAAGGCGACGAGCGCGGTGTGCTCGCCCTTGGCGTGCGCGGCGGCGGCGACGGCGGTGACACCGGGGAGCCGTCCGATGGCCTCCTCGACGTCCAGCAGGTCGACCCGGTGACCGCGGATCTTGACCTGGTGGTCGCTGCGGCCGTGGAAGACCAGGGCACCGTCGGCGGACTCGTGGACGAGGTCGCCGGTGCGGTACCAGCGGGTGGTGCCGCCGCCGAAGTCGGCGTCGACGAAGCGGGCGGCCGTGCGGTCGGGGTCGTCGAGGTAGCCGGTGGCGAGCTGGGGGCCGGCCACGAGCAACTCGCCGGGGCCGTCGGGCGCGTCCGGGCGTGGCACCACGACCTGCCGTACGGAAGGCAGCGGGTGACCGATCGGGACGCCCTCGGGGAAGGGGTTCCCGGCCTCCCGGGGTCCGGCACCGGGCCCGGCGAGGACGGCGCTGTGGGTGACGAGGGCGGTCTCGGTGGACCCGTAGGTGTTGAGGAGCCGTACGTGGTCGGCGCCGAGCCGGTGCCAGCGCTCCAGCATGTCGGGGCGGACGGCCTCGCCGCCGATGACGACGGTCTCGACGGTGCCGGGGAGTTTCCGGCCGGTCTCCAGCAGGTGGCCGGTGTAGATGTGCCAGTAGTCGACGGGCAGGTTGACCAGGGTGACCTCGTTGTCGGTGAGGACCCGGTCGAGGTCCGCCTCGGCGTCACCGTCCAGCACGACGAGTCCGCCCTCCAGGAGCGGCGGCAGGATCTCCTCCAGGCTGGTGTCGCCGTCGGCACGGGTGAAGTTGAGGGACACGGTGTCCGGACCGACCTGGTACAGCTCGCGCAGCGGGGGCAGGACGGCGTGCAGCGCCCGGTGCGGGACGGCCACGGCCTTGGGAGCACCGGTCGATCCGGAGGTGAACAGCACGTAGGCGGGGTCGTCGGCGCGGACCGGTCTGCCGTTGCCCGGGACGGGGGCGCGGGACGGGCCCCAGTGGGGGCGCAGGACGCGGTCGACGGCGGGCAGCCGGTCGGTCTCGGCGGTGGCGACCAGTTCCCGGCAGCCGAGGGCGCGCAGGGCCTCGCCGGTGTGACCGGAGGGGCCCTCGGGCACCGCCACGTAGCCGCGGCCGGCCGCGAGCGTGCCGAGGATCGCGGCGATGTCCCGGACGCTGTGGTGCAGGGTGACGGCCACGGGCGGATGCGGTCCGGGTGCGCGGGTGACGACCAGGTCGGCCACTGCCCCTGCCCAGCAGGCCAGTTGGCCGTATCCGACCGTCATTCCGTTGTCGATGACCGCCGGTCGGCCGGGATCGGAGCGGGCGATGGTGAAGAAGCGCTCGAGCACGCTGGGGAGGGTCATGGCAGGTCGCCTTCTTCTGTGCGTCCGGGAGGTGTTCGGTCGCCGCGAGTCCCGGCCGCGTCGGGGCCCGCCGTTCCGGATTCCGCCGTACCGGATTCCGCCGTACGGGATTCCGTCGCCCGCGGTCCTGTCGCGTCGGGTCCTGCCTCGTCGGGACCTGTCGTGTCTGATCCCGTCGTGTCGGATCCCGTCGCGTCGGATCCCGTCGCGTCGGATCCCGTCGTGTCGAGGAGTGCCGTGAGGGCCGACCGGTGGCGGGCGGCGAGGTCGCGTACGGTCGCCTCGTCGTGCAGGGCGGTGGAGTACCACCATTCGACGCGCAGCACCTCGTCGTCGGTCGTGGCGATCACCTCGATGAGGTGGGGCCGCGTCCAGTGCGGGGCGGTGATGTCGCCGATGGCCTCGGGTGCCATGTCCGGCAGCAGGGTGCGCAGGGGCAGGGCGTCCGCGTCGTCGCCCTCGAAGTCGAAGGAGATGTCGCTGGGCGGGGCGGCGCGCAGCGTGGCCGAAACGCGCGGCCGGCCGTGGCGGCTGAGCGCACCGAATCCCACTCCCCCGCCGGGCAGGGCAGCGAGGTGGCCGACGGTCCGCGCCAGCCGTTCGGCCGGGGTGCCGGGGGCCAGGTCCAGGCGGACGGGCACGGTGGTGGTGAACCAGCCGGTGGTGCGGGCCAGATGCGTGTCGCCAACGGTCTCCTCGCGCCCGTGCCGCAGGATGTCCACCCGGACTTCCGTCTCGTCCAGCCACCCGGCCAGCACCTCGCCCAGGGCGTGCAGGACCAGGTCGCCGGGGTGGGCGCGGTGGGCGCGGGCCGCCGTGTGGAGGCGCGTGGTGAGCTCCGGCGGGAACTCCTCGCGGTACGTCGCGGCGGTGCGGGCGGTGTTCGCGGCCCGCGGGTCGGCGGCGGCGTGGTCCAGCGGGATGGTCGCGGGGGTGCGGACCACCTCCGTCCACCACTCGGCCTCCGCCTCGGCCTCGGGGGTGCGGGCGTGGGCGGCCAGCGCCCGGGCCCACTCGGGATACGGGGTTCCCTCGGCGCACCAGACGTCGCGACGCCCGGCTTCGAGCGCCGTGTACAGCTCCTCCAGGTCTTCCAGGAGGACGGACCACGAGACCATGTCGAACGCGATCTGATGAATGACGATCAGCAGTCGCCCCGGGCGGGTCGGGCCCGCGTCGAAGCGGACGAACCGGGCCACGGGTCCGAGCTGCGGATCCAGTGCCCCCTGTTCGACCGTGCAGCGCAGGGTGACCGCGGCCGGCAGTTCGGCGTCGGAGAGCTCGCTGATGTCCACCGTGTCCAGCACCGGGCCGAGGGCCGCGCCGGGCGGGCCGTCGGGGTCGACGGCCACCACCAGTTGCCGGGGCCGCCGGGCCGGGCGGGCCTCGACGGCCAGGCGCAGCGAGGCGTGCCCGGCGACCAGGCGGCGGACGGCCTCGGCGAACAGTTCGCCGTCGAGGTCCGGCCGGGTGGTGAAGAGCATCGCCTGGTTCCAGTGGCCCCGCTCGCCGGCCTGCTCCTCCCAGGACTGTTCCTGCGGAGGGGTGAGCACGACCGGGGCGTGGCCGACGCCGGGCGGTGCGACATCGGCGGTACGGCGCCGGACAGCGCGGTCGGCGACCAGCGCGGCCAGCCGGGCCGTGGTCATCTCCGGCACGGTCAGCTCGCGCAGTTGCACCCGGACGCCGAAGGCGGCCTCGACCCGGCGGGCGGTGCGGATGAGGTCGAGGGAGTCCACTCCGAGGTCGAGCAGCGGGGCCGACAGGTCGGCGTCCGGCGTCAGCACGGTGTCGGCGAGCCAGGCGTCCAGCCGGGCGCGGATCTCCTCGACGCTGGGACCGGGCATATCCGATGGGCCGGACGCCGGGGCGGCGGGGGCTTCGGCGTCCGCGGCGGGGCCGGGGTGCCGGCGGGCCGGGGCCGTCATGAGCGGATCCCGCGCACGGCACCGTCGGGGCGGCGGATCAGGAACGGTCCGAGGGCCAGGGCGTCCATCGGCAGCCGGTGGAAGGTGGCGAGGGCGTCGTGCGGGCTGCAGACGACCGGTTCGTCCCGGCCGTTGAAGGAGGTGTTCAGGACGACCGGGCTGCCGGTGTGCGCGCCGACCGCGCCGATGAGCCGGTGGTAGAGGGGGTCGACGCCGGCGGAGACCGTCTGCGGCCGGGTGGTCCGGTCGCTGTGGACCACCGCGGGCATGACGGCGGCGCCGGCCTCGGTGACCGGAGTGGTGACGATCATGTACGGCAGCGGGGTGGTGGTGCCGATCAGGGCTTCGGCCGCCTCTTCCTGCATGCTCGGGGCGAACGGCCGCCACGCCTCGCGGTCCTTGATCCGGACATTGACCCGGTCGCGGGTCCGCTCGGGGGTCGGCACGGCGACCATGCTGCGGTGGCCGAGGGCACGAGGACCGCCCTCGGCCCGACCCTGGAACCACCCGGCGACTCCGCCGGCGGCCAGGACGTCCGCCGTCGCGGCGGCGATGTCCGCGGGCTCGGTGTAGGCGGTGCCGGAGGCGTCCAGGACACGGCGGATCTCGTCCGGGCTCCACTGCGGGCCCCAGGCCACCGAGCCGTTCATGGGCCGGATCCGGTCGCCCTCCTGGGCCGCGACCCAGACCGCCGCGCCGAGCGAGACACCCTGGTCACCGGCGAGGGGCTGGACGAAGAGGTCCTGCACCTCGGGCATGCGCATGAGCTTGCCGTTGAGGGTGGCGTTGAAGCCGACGCCGCCCGCGACCAGCAGTGTGGTCTCGCCGCTCTCCCGGAGCAGGCTGCGCACGAGGGCCGTGACCGCCCGCTCCAGCGCCGCCTGGGCCGTGGCCGCGATGTCGCGGTATTCGAACGGGTCCCGGTCGGTGACCCTGGTGTAGCGGCCCGCGCGGGGGTCGAAGCGGCGGACGGAGCGGTTGGGGGCGTCCGGCAGTGCCTTCTCCAGGTGCTCCAGCCAGTGCCGTACGGTGGCCGTCTCCTCGTCGGTGGTGCCGGTGGAGCGCAGGTCCCGCGGGACGGCACCGATGGTGAAACCGTCGTCCGTGAAGCCGAGGGCACCGCCGAGGGTGAGGTCCTGGGGAGTGCCGTACGAGGCCAGGCCCATCATCTTGCCGGCCGCGTCGGAACCGAGGCCGGTGTACGCGCAGACCGCGGCGTAGAAGTAGCCCAGTGACCAGCCGGGCGGGTAGGTGCGCAGGGTCTTGATCTCGCCGTCGGCACCGACGGCGAGCGTGGTGCTCACGTCCTCGCCCTGGCCGTCCAGGACCAGGACGGCGCCGCGGTCCCGCCCGGAGAGGTGGTAGGCGCTGGCGGCGTGGGCGACGTGGTGGTCGACGAACGTCAGCCGCGGGTCGCGGGCGCGTGGGAACAGTGCCTTGGGCAGCAGGTGCTCGAGCGCACCGGCGTCGTCGGCGAACCAGTCCAGGCCCCGGTCGCGGAACAGCTTGGGCAGGTCCCATCCGTGGGCGACGACGTCGATGTCGTCCAGGGTGAGGCCGCCCTCCGCGAGACAGTGGGCGGCGGCGTTGAGGGGTGCCTCCCCGTAGGCGTGCTTGTTCCGGGTGAAGCGTTCCTCCTCGGCCAGGGCGATGACTTCGCCGTCCACGACGAGGCAGGCGGCCCCATCGTGACTGGCCCCGGGCCAGCCGTTGACTCCGAGCACACGCATGGTCAGTCCCCAAGGGTCGGTCGGGATCGTCCGGTCGCACCCCGCGCCCAGGCGGCGCGGGGTGCGACCGGTCACGCCGACCGATCTTGTCTACCGGCCGGGTTGTACACGACCTTCGACGTTGTGCGGAGATCCGCGGCGAAGATCGCGGACGCCGCCTTGAGTACCTCGTTGGCGCGCCGCAGCTCCTCGACCTCGCTGCGCAGCCGGCGCAGTTCGGCCCGTTCGTCGCGGGTCAGCTCGTCGCCGCTGCGACCGTGCGCGGAGGTGGTGGGCGCGTGGCGGCCGGAGTGCCCCCGGCCGTGCTCCGGGTCCCGGCCGGGGCCGCGGGCCGCGTTGCGGTCCGGGCCGGCGCCGCGGGCCGCGTTCCGGTCCGGGCCGTGGTCCGTACTCCGGTTCCGGTCCGGGCCGAGGTCGGATCTCTGGGCGGCGCCCCGCTCCGTGCCCCGCTCCGGAACACCGTGCGCGGCCGGGCGGCGGCCGGAGCGCGAAGACTCCCGCTCCGCGCCGCCCGGCCGCCCGTGTCCCGGTGCGGCGCGTGCCTCCAGTTCCTTGCTGACGCTGTGCCAGCGACGTGACCACAGCTCCAGGTCTCCCCCACACGCGGCCACATAGGCGAGGGTCACCCTCAGCGAGGGTTTGTGCAGCCCCCGTGCGGCCTCGGAGAGCGTGGCGACGGAGTAGTGCGCCCGTTTCGCCATGGTGCGGTACGAGGGTTTTCCGGCCTCCGTCCGTAAAGTGCGCAAGTCGTGGGCGAATTCCTCCAGCGGGCCTGCAGTAGGATCCAATAACCGCTCTGGCCTGGGCACATGTTCCCCCTGGTAGTCGGTTGTGTCGGCGCGACGCGGGTTCCGTCGAGCCGTACAACCGTGGTCAGCGGTGTGCGGTGGTCGACGGTCGATCAGCCGGAGACCGCCGGGGTCCCGGTATGCCGGCCTGCGTGGCTGATCTGCGGCCATTGGTACATGCCACTGGCATACGCATCAACCTCACGACCGGCAATTCAGGCCAGCCCGGAGCCGGTCGCGCGGTCCGGGAGTGCTGTCCGTTCCCCTGCGGCACCGGCCGACGGATTCCGCTTCCCATTGAACAGCCCTCGTTGTACAGGGGCACTTGCCCTGTGCGCCCCGTACAAATTCCTCTCGTGTACAACCCTTCACGCTCTGCAAGATCGGCGGCAGGCGATACGGCCGAAACCGATGGGATGGGGTGGCGGGCCGGTGGACACAGCACGCAGACAGACGGATTCAGCAACCCTGGAAGGCGTCTACGAGTACCGCAGCCGTCCACTCGTGGAGCCGGACTGGCGGCGCCTGCCCGGGTGGCGCGACGTCACCGCCGCCGAGTGGGCGGACCCCCAGTGGCAGCGCGCCCACTGCGTGAAGAACGCGAAGGACCTGCGCGCGGTCATGGGCGACCTGCTGGACGAGCGCTTCTACGCGGACTGGGAGCAGGACCGGCTGCACCGCGCCACCATGTCGGTGCTGCTGCCGCCCCAGATGCTCAACACCATGGCCCCGGAGGCGCCCGGCGCCCGTCCGGGTGAGCTCACCAAGGCGTTCTACGACGACCCGGTACGCCGGTACATGCTGCCGGTCTTCTCCGACCGGCACCCGCAGTGGCCCTCGCACCCGATGGCCGACCGGGACTCCCTGCACGAGCAGGAGATGTGGGTGGTGGAGGGGCTGACCCACCGCTACCCCACCAAGGTGCTGGCCGAGTTGCTGTCGACGTGCCCGCAGTACTGCGGGCACTGCACGCGGATGGACCTGGTGGGCAACTCGACGCCCCAGGTGGCCAAGAACAGGCTCCGGCTCAAGCCGGCCGACCGGGCCGACCGCATCCTGGAGCACCTGCGCGCCTCGCCCGGCATCCGGGACGTGGTGGTCTCCGGCGGCGACCTGGCCAACATGCCCTGGCCGCGCCTGGAGCGCTTCGTGAGCGACCTGCTGGAGATCGAGTCGATCCGGGACATCCGGCTGGCGAGCAAGGGGCTGATCGGACTGCCCCAGCACTGGCGGTCCGGCCCGGTGCTGGAGGGCGTCGCCCGGATCGCGCGGACGGCCCGGTCCCGCGGAGTGCGCGTCGCACTGCACACCCACGCCAACGCCGCCCAGCAGATCACCCCCGCGGTGGCGGACGCGGCCTGGGCACTGCTGGGCGCGGGACTGCACGACGTACGCAACCAGGGCGTGCTGATGCGCGGGGTCAACGACAGCGCGCACGACCTGCTCGACCTGTGCTTCGCGCTCATCGACCACGCGGGGATCACGCCGTACTACTTCTACATGTGCGACATGATCCCGAACGCCGAGCACTGGCGGGTGCCGCTGCACCGCGCGCAGTTGATACAGCGTCAGATCATGGGGTACCTCCCCGGTTTCGCCACGCCCCGTCTCGTGTGCGACGTGCCGCTGGCCGGCAAGCGCTGGGTGGAGCAGGTCGACTCCTACGACCGCGAACTCGGTGTGTCGCACTGGAGCAAGAGCTATCTCACCCCGCTGGAAGCGACGGACCCGGAGGCCCACAGCGGCTCGTACCACTACTACGACCCCATCGACACGCTTCCGCTCGCCGGACAGCGGTGGTGGCGGGACACCCGTCAGAACTCCCATCAGGACTCACGTCAGGGATAGAAGGGACAGTTGCGCACCATGAGCAGTCTGCGTCCGCTGCGTGAGGACCCCCCGGTGCTGGAGGAGTGGTACCGCCGGCACCTGGGCCCCGGCATCCACGACATCAGCTCCAGCGGCGTCCACCCGTACACCTTCGCCGAAATACGTGAACTGTGCCGCATCCCGGCCGAGGACCTGGACGCCGTCGTCATGGACGACAGCGTTTCCCAGGGAGGCGCGGGCATCCGGCAGGCGATCGCCGACCGGTACGCGGGCGGCGACGCCGACCGGGTGCTGGTCACCCACGGCTCCAGCGAGGCCATCGCCCTCACCCTGGGCACGCTGCTGCGGGCCGGTGACCGGGTGGTCGTCCAGCAGGGCATCTACCACTCGCTGGGCCACTACCCGCGGGCGGCGGGCTGCGAGCTCGCCGAACTGCCGGCCGCGGCGGTGCACGACGGCGAGATCGACGAGAACGTGCTGGAGAACCTGGTCACGCCCGGGACCACGGCCGTCGTCGTCAACTTCCCGCACAACCCCTCCGGGGCCACGCTGTCGCCGCAGGGTCTGAAGGCGCTGACCGAACGGACCGCCGCGGTCGGCGCGACCCTGGTGTGGGACGCCGCGACCGCCGAGATCGCGCACCGCTGGGAGGTCCTCCCGGACCCCGCCGCCACCCGCGGCGACACGATCTCCTACGGCACCTTCTCCAAGACCTTCGGTCTGCCGGGGCTGCGGGTCGGCTGGGCCATCGCGCCGCCGGAGCTGATCACCGCCGTCTTCCCGCTGCGTGACCGGACCACGCTCTTCCTGTCCCCGCTGGTCGAACTGATCGCCGAGCGGGCGATGGACCACGCCGACGTGCTCATCGGCACCCGGGCGGCCGAGGCGCGGTGCAACCTGGCCCACCTCACCCGGTGGATGGCCGAGCACGAGGACCTGGTGCGCTGGACGCCGCCGGAGGGCGGGGTGTGCGCGCTGCCCGTCTTCCGCGGACTGGAGCGGGCCGCGGACGGACCGGCGGCAGCGGAACGGTTCTGCCTGGAGCTGCTCTCCCGCCACCGTACGCTCCTCGTGCCGGGTACGGCGTTCGGTGTGCCGTACGGTGCCCGGCTCGGCTTCGGCGGCCCGGAGGAGGGCTTCCTGGCCGGGCTCGCCGGGCTGTCGGAGTTCCTGCGCACCCGCGGGGCCGCCCGGTGACCGCCGTGGTCGGACCCGACGTGCTGGACCTGTGGGGCATCTGTGCACGGGAACACGCGGACGAGCCCGCGCTGGTGACGCCGCAACGGGTGCTCACGTACCGGTCGGTGGACCGGCTGACCGATTCCTGGGCCGGTTCCCTGGCCGCGCGCGGCGCGGGCCCCGGGCGGCTGGTGGGTCTCGCGTTCCCCGACCCCGGGCGCACGGTGCTGGGCATGGTCGCGGCGCTCAAGGCCGGGGCCGGGTTCACCGTACTGGACGACCGGCTGCCCGCCGCCGCCCGGGACGCGCTGGTGCGCCGTACGCAGGCGGCGGTGTGGCTCGGCGACGGCGCCCACGCACCCGCGACGGCGTACGTGCCGGCCGGGCCCGCCGACACCACGGCGTACGTGCCGGCCGGGCCCGCCGACACCGGTGGCGGGACGACGGACGCGGACGGCTCCGCCCTCCCGCGGCCGCTGCGGGCGGCGACCGGCGGCGACGTCGCGTACGTACTGTTCACCTCCGGGTCCACCGGGCAGCCCAAGGGCACGGTCGTCGAGCGCGACGCGCTCGGCCGGTTCGCGGCCGCGGTCACCGAGCGGCTGGAACTGGCCCCCGGGGACCGCTGGCTCCAGGTCTGTTCGCTGGGATTCGACGTCCTGATCGAGGAGGTCTTCCCGGCGCTCGTCTCCGGCGCGGCCGTGGTGTGCCGGGCCGACACCCGGGCCCTGGACGCGGAGGAGCTGCACACGACGATGGCCCGCACCGGGACCACCGTGGTGGAACTGTCCACGCAGTACTGGCTGGAGTACACCCGCTGGCTCGACGCGCGCGGCGTGACCACCCCGGCCGATCTGCGCCTGGTGGTGGTCGGCGGCGAGCGGATGGACCCGCGGCCCTACCGGGACTGGCAGGCCCGCCAACCGGCCCGGCTGGCCCACGTGTACGGGCTGACCGAGTGCACCGTCACCTCCACCTTCTACACCGGGCAGCTCCCGGCCGACGCCGAGGAGGTTCCGCTCGGCACGCCGCTGCGGGACGTGGAGATCAGCGTCCGGCGCGACGGGCGGCCGGTGCCGCGGGGCGAGTCGGGCGAGATCCACATCGGCGGACCGCTGCTGGCCCGCGGCTTCCTCGGTGACGAGGCCGCCACGGCCCGCCGGTTCGTCCCCGATCCGCTGTCCGCCGCCCCTGGGGCGCGCGTGTACACGACGGGCGACCTGGGCCGGATCGACACCGACGGGAACCTGGTCTTCCTCGGGCGGCTCGACGACCAGGTGAAGATCCGCGGTCATCGGCTGGAGCCGGCCCGGGTGGAGCGCGCCCTGTGCGAGGACCCGGCCGTGGGCCAGGCCGTGGTGTTCCCCGACCCGCGGACCGGAACCGTGCTGTGGGCCTTCACCGTCCCGGCCGACCCGCGGCTCGCCCCGCGGCCCGGCGAGGCGGTCCGTGTGACCGGGGCCGAGCGGGACGCCATCGTGGCGCCGTTGGAGGCGCACCTGCCCGACTGGGCCGTGCCCAGGGTGCTGTACCGGGTGTCCGTCCTGCCGAAGAACCCGCACGGCAAGATCGACAAGCGGCGGCTGGGCGACTGGGCCACGGCGTCGGGGACGGCGACCGCCGTTTCGGGGCAGTGCCCGGACTCGGCCGGCGCCCCGGCAGCGGTGCCGGGCGCCGGTGCCGGGCCGGAGCCCTCCGACGAACCGCTGTCCACCGTCGTGGACCTCTTCCGCGAAGTCCTGGGCGCCCCGGCGCTCGGCCCCGACGACGACTTCTTCGAGCACGGCGGGCAGTCCCTGCTCGCCATGCGCCTGCTCGCACGGATGCGCGAGGCGTTCCCCGCGGCGGCCGGACTGCGGGCGAGCGCCCTGTTCCGTTGCCCCACCCCCCGGCTGCTGGCCGGGGCACTCCCTGCCGCCGGGGCCGCCCGGCCCTGACCGGCCGCGGCGCGCGCGGACCGCTGTCGCGCACCTGACGGGTCATCGCACCACCCGGCACCACCCGAGGGCCCGCGGGCCCGGTCTCCGGCCGCCCGTGGGCAGTAACCGTCCCGACACTCGACGAGAGTTGGCCATGTCGAACCTCACCGACCAGTCCACGCGCAGCTACACCCTCACGCCCGACGAGGCCGCCGCCACCGCGGAGCTCACCCGCGAACTGGCCGCCACCCACCCCTCCTTCGACGACACAGGTCTGCTGCGGGACCTGCCGCGGCTCGCGTCCCGGCTGCCGCTGGGCGTGCAGCGCTTCCTGCGCGACTTCAAGCTGGGCGACCGCCACGGCCACGTACTCGTCCACGGGCACGCGTTCGACCAGCAGCGCATCGGGCCCACCCCGGACCACTGGCGCGGCCGTCGGCGGCCCGGCCCGGAGTACCCCGAGGAGCTGCTGCTGATGCTGTACTCGGCGCTGCTGGGCGAGCCCTTCGGCTGGGCCACGCAGCAGGACGGCCACCTCGTGCACGACATCTTCCCGATCCGCCGGCACGAGAACGACCAGCTCGGCATGGGCAGCAAGGAGCTGCTGACCTGGCACACCGAGGACGCCTTCCACCCCTACCGCAGCGACTACCTGATCCTGGGCGCGCTGCGCAACCCCGACCACGTGCCCACCACGGTCGGGGAGCTGGACCTGTCCTCGCTGTCCGCCGAGGACATCGACATCCTCTTCGAGCCGCGCTTCCACATCGCGCCGGACGAGTCGCACCTGCCGAAGAACAACACCATCACCTCCGAGGAGGAGGCCGCCCGGTTCGCCACGATCCAGAAGATGCTCGACGAGCGGCCGCTCGGCCCGCTGCTGTACGGCTCGCGGCAGGACCCGTACATGCGTCTGGACCCGTACTTCACCTCCGTGCCGGAGGACGACGCCGACGCCCGTCGCGCCTACGACGCACTGTACAAGGTGGTGGACGCCGGGATGCGGGAAGTGGTCGCGGACCAGGGCGACGTGCTCTTCATCGACAACCACCGGGCCGTGCACGGCCGTCTGCCGTTCCAGGCCCGCTACGACGGCACCGACCGCTGGCTCAAACGAGTGTGCGTCACCGCCGACCTGCGGCGTTCCCGCCCGATGCGGGCCACGGCCGAGACCCGGCTGCTGGGCTGAGCGCACCGGTGGCCCTCACCCTCACCGACCTGTCCCGCGATCCGTGGCTGCTGCCCGAGGTGGACGCCCTGACCGGCGCCAACATGCCCGCGTTCATGAGCTGGGAGTCCCCCGGCAACTGGCGCTGGCACGGGATGTACGAGCGGTTCCCCGCCCATCAGCTCTGCCTGGTGGACGACGCCGGGACGCTGCTGGCGGCGGCCAACGGACTGCCGGTGCGCTGGGACGGCACCGCCGCGTCACTGCCCTCCGGCAGTGACGAGGTCCTGGTGGAGACCGTCGACCACGGCCCGCCGGACCACCCGGACGCCGTCTGCATGCTGTCGGTGTCCGTCGATCCCGCGCACCGGGCGGCCGGTCACGCCGAGCGGCTGCTGGCCGAGGTCCGCACCAGGTCCGCCGGGTGGTGCCCGCGCGGGCTGATCATCCCGGTCCGGCCCACGCGCAAGCCGCGCTACCCGCTGATCCCGATCGAGGAGTACGCCGACTGGCGCCGCCCCGACGGCCGCTGCTTCGACCCGTGGCTGCGTACGCACCTGGAGCTCGGCGCCCGGCGGCTGGGAATCGCCCACCGGTCACTGGTGATCCGTCAGCCGGTGTCCCGCTGGGAGGAGTTCCTGGGCCATCCGCTGCCGGGTCCGGGCGACTACCCGTTGCCCGGCGGCTTGGTGCCGCTGCGGGTCGCCGACGACGGTCACGGGACGTACGCCGAACCCAACGTCTGGGTGCATCACCCGGCCGTCGTGCCGTGACGGGCGCCGCACGCCCCCGCGCCGCGGCCTACCCCCCTGCCGAGCCATCCCCTTTCCGACCCCCTGGAGAACCCATGCCTCCCGTACGCCTCGCCCTCGTCGGGTGCGGTGCCGCCGCCCGCGGCTGCCACGTACCCGCGCTGCCGCCCCTGAAGGGCGACGTGCAGCTGACCGCACTCATCGACCGGGATCCGCGCCAGGCGCGGGCCGCGCTCGAGCTCTACCGCGAACTCGGCGGCACCGGCGCCGACGAGGTGGTCGTCGCCACCGACCCGGCCGAGGCCGCGGACGCCTTCGACGCCGCGGTGGTCGTCGTCCCGCACACCGTGCACGCCCGCACCGTGGAGTCACTGCTCGCCACCGGCAAGCACGTGCTGCTGGAGAAGCCGATGACCACCTCGGTCGAGGACGCCCGGCACCTGGTCGACCTCGCCGCCGACGCCTCCGCGCCGCTGCTCGCGATGGCCCATCCACGGCGGCTCTTCCCCGCCTACGCCTGGGTCAAGCGGCTCGTCGAGAGCGGCGACCTGGGCGACGTGGTGCGCGTCGACTGGGCGGAGGGCCACCCGTACGCCTGGGAACCGGTCTCCTGGTCGATGTTCGACCGGCGACTCGCGGGCGGCGGGGTGCTCACCGACACCGCCTCGCACGTCTTCGACACGCTGCTGTGGTGGCTCGGCCCCGACGTGGAGGTCGTCCGCTACGAGGACGACTCCCTCGGCGGCGTGGAGGCCGACGCGAGCGCCCACCTGCGGTTCGGTGCGGTCGACGTGCACTGCGAGTTCAGCCGGCTGCGCGACCTCGGCATCTCCTGCACGGTGACGGGCACCAGGGCGACCGTGACCATCGGCACGGACTTCCCGGCCGGTGAGTGCACCCTGGTCACCTCGGACGGCGTGGAGTTGCACCGGGGCGACGTGGCGGCGGTGGCGCCCGCCCAGGACGAGTGGGAGCTGCTGTTCACCGAACAGCTGGCCAACTTCGCCGCGGCCGTGCGCGGCACCACCGCCGTGCACTCCGGCGCCGAGGACGGCCTGCGCGTCGTCGAGCTGATCCAGGCGTGCTACGGCGGCGCCCACGAGGAGGCCGCCCGGCCGTGGACCGTCCGCGGCACCGCGCCCGACAGCACAGCGCTCGACGGCCGCACCGTGGCGGTCACCGGCGCGAGCGGCTTCATCGGCGGCCGCGTCGTCGAGCGGCTGACCCTGGGCACGCGGGCCCGCGTCCGGCCGGTGGTGCGCGGCTTCGGCCGGGCCGCGCGACTGTCCGTCCTGCCGCAGGACCGGCTGGAGTTCCGCCGGGCCGACCTGCTGGACACCGACGGGCTGCGAGCCGCCTTCGACGGGTGCGACACCGTCGTGCACTGCGCCTTCGGCAGTGCCGGTGACGAGACGGACCGCTGGGCGGCCTCCGTGCAGGGCACCGCCAACGTCCTGGCCGCCGCCCGCGCCGCCGGGGTCCGGCGGGTGGTGCACCTGAGCACCATCGACGTCTACGACCCCGCCGCCACCGGCGAGCTGACCGAGGAGTCACCGGGCCGCCCGGCCGACTCCGCCGACCGCGAGTACGAGCAGCAGAAGCTGGCCGCCGAGCGGCTGGTCCTCGACGCTCACGGATCCGGCCTGGAGACCGTCGTGCTCCAGCCCGGCGTGGTCTACGGACCGTGGGGCGGCCAGTGGACGACCGTCCAACTCCAGCGGGCGGAGAGCGACTTCGCCGTGCTGCCGACGGGTGAGGACGGCGGCGTGTGCAACGCCGTGTACGTCGACGACCTGGTGGACGCGGCGCTCCTGGCCGCGGACCGGGAGTCGGCCGCCGGGCAGCGCTTCCTCGTCGGCAACGGCGAACCGCTCGGCTGGGGACGGTTCTTCGACGCGTTCCGTGCCCTGCGGGGCCTGGGCGGGCCGTTCGGGTCGGGCACCGGCGACCCGGTGCCCGACTGGGAGCTGGAGCTGTACCGCTCGACCGCGCGGGCCCGGTACGACAAGGCCGAGCACCTCCTCGGCTTCACCGCGCGCACACCCTTCGCCGAGGGCGTCGAGCTGACCGGGCAGTGGGCGGCCTGGGCGCGGCAGGTGCCGGAGGCGCGGTCGTGACCGGGGTCACCGATGTGCTGGTGGTCGCGCCGCACCCGGACGACGACGTCATCGGCTGCGGCGGTTCCATCGCCAAACACGTTCGGGACGGTGCCCGGGTGACGGTCGTCGTCGTCATCGGGCGCGAGCGCAGCGCCCTGGACGACGCGGTCACCGACGCGGAGTTCGCCGCCGAGACGGAGACGGCCGCGAAGACGCTGGGCGTGCACCGCTGCGTCCGCTTCGACGAGCCGTCACGGGACTTCACGCTCTCCCGCCGCGTGCACCTGGCGCTGGTGCGGGTGATGCGGGAGGTGCGGCCGCAGGTGGTCTACCTGCCCCATGACCACGACGACGACGTCGAGCACCGCATGGTGCACCAGCTGACCACCGAGGCCCTGTGGATGGCGCAGTCGGAGTTCTTCCAGGAGCCGGGTGAACGGCCGATGCCGGCGCCACACCTGGTGCTCGGGTACGAGGTGTGGGCGCCGATGGCCCGGTTCCAGTACGCGGAGGACATCGACGGTCAGATCGAGACCAAGGTCGAGGCGATGCGCGCGTACGTGTCGCAGTTGCGCCACGCCGCCTGGGACGAGGGCATCCGGGGGCTGGCCCGCTACCGGGGCACCGTCTCCGCGGGCTCGGGCCACGCTGAGGTGTTCCAGGTGCTGGGCCTGCGCACTCCGCCCCCGGCCGGCGGACCGGCCGCCGGTGCGGCAGCCACGGCGGGTTCGCGGGGCGAGGGGACGGGAGGCAGCCGTGACTGAGCGGCTCCTGGCGTGCGGTCTCGGCTCGGGGATGGACCGCTCGCTGGCCGAACTACGGTCACCGAGGCGGGAGTTGGTGGTGATCACCGATGCGCCCACCGACCGGGCCCGGGCGGCGGCGGACCTGCTGCTGGTCTGCGACCCGACCGACAGCACGGCGGTCCTCGCGGAGCTGTCGGCGGCCGGTGTCGACCACCTGGACGGCGTGTTCTCGCTCGGCGCCGACAACCCGCCGGTGATCAGCGTGCTGGCCCACCGGTTCGGCTGCCCCGGCCTGCCCGTGGAGACGGCGCTCGACTGCACGCTCAAGGACCGGCGGCTGGCGATCCTGCGCGAGGCGGGCCTGGACCTCCCCCGGTTCGCGACCGCAGAGAGTGTTGCGGAGGCACTGCGGGCGGTCGCCGAGGTCGGCCTGCCGGCCGTGATCAAGCCCAGCGACCAGACCGGTTCGCTGGGCGTGATGAAGGTGGAGTCACCCGAGGCGGTACGGCAGACGGCGGCCGAGGCGCTGCGGCTGAGCCCGGTCGGCCGGATCGTCGTCGAGGAGTTCCTGGAGGGGACCGAGCACACGCTGGCCGCCTTCATGGTCGACGGCGAGCTGCACCGGTTCGGTTTCGCCGACCGGGAGTACGGGCGCAAGGAGGAGTTCGCCCCGTACTTCTTCGAGGGCGGCGACACACTCCCCAGCCGGCTCACCCCCGAGCAGATCGAGGAGGTCACCGACACCGTGCGGCGCGGGGCGCGGGCCCTGCGCCTGGACCCGGCGGTGATCAACACCGACATCCTGCGCACCCGTGACGGCCGGGTGGTGCTGCTGGAGATCACCTGCCGGCTCACCGGTGCGCGCATCGCCACCGAGGTGATGCGGCTGGCCACCGGCGTGGATCCGCTCCCCAACCTGGTGCGGCTGGCGCTGGGCCGCCCACTGGAACTGTCCGAACTGCGTCCGACGCGCGGCGGGGCGGCGGTCCAGCGGTTCCTCCCGGCGGACGGCGGGGTGGTGGAGTGGGTCGGCGACCCGCGCGACGTCACCCGCCGGGCGGGGGTGCACGACGTGTTCTGGGGCATCGAGTTGGCGCCCGGCGTGGTGGTGCCGCCCTACCGCGGCGGGGCCGACGTCCTGGCGGGGGTGATCGCGTACGCCGACGATCCGGCCGAGGCGGAGGCGATCGCCGAACGCACCCTGCGCGCGCTGCCCCTGCGGTTCAAGGCTCCGGCGGAATGACCACGACAGGGGCGACGACCGCGCGGGGACCGCTGGGCGCGCGCAGCGGCGCGGACACCCGCGTGCACACGGATACGCACACCGACGAGACGAGGGAGAACGGGATGGCCACTGATCCGGTGGACGAGGCCGCGGTCGAGAAGGGGCTCGCGCGCACCGCCGTGGTCGTCGCCCTGCGCGACGACCTGCGGATCGCCGACTGCATCGCGTCGATCGACGAGGACGTGGAGATCGTCCTGGCGCTCAACGGCCCCAGCGACGCGGTGCTGAAGCTGATCGCCGAGCACCCTCGGCCGCTGACGGTCACCGAGATCGACGACGTCGGCAACCTGGGCGCGGCCTACAACGCGGGCGCCGCCGCCACCGACCGGCAGTACCTGCTGCTCATGGACTCCGACTGCACCTTCGCCCCGGGTGTGGTACGGGCCATGGTCCGTGCGGTGCTGACCGCCCCGGTGGTCAAGGGGCAGGTGGTGTACGGGGAGTCGGACGGGCTGCTCAGCAAGCTGACCGCCCGGGTGCGGGAGTTCGACGAGGGCGACTACGTCAGTGCCCTGTCCCCGCCGCTCGTCTACAACCGGGCGATCGTCGACCACATCGGCGGCTACCACTTCGACGGGCTCATCCACTGGTGCGAGGACCGGGAGTTCGACTTCCGGCTGCAGATGGCCGGCATCCCGGTGGTGTACCTGCCCGAGGCCCGGATCTTCCACGACGCCCAGCACGGCTTCGCGAACATGCGCAGCTACTTCCGTTACGGCGTCGGCGAGGGCATCGCCCAGGAGACGGGCGTGTTCACCACGCCGGCCGTGCCGGTGCTGTGGCGGCTGTACGAGGCGATCAGGACGCTGGTGCACTGCGCCCGCGACAAGGGCGCGGGCGCCGCGGCGTACTACGCCCTGCTGAAGATCGCCTTCCACGTGGGCACGGCGCACCATCTGCTCAACGACCCCCACCGGGTCCGGGACCGCTACCCGGCCTCGGCCAAGCGGGCCCGCATGGTTCGATCGATCCCGCAGCACAGCACCCGCCTGTCCGGGGCCCAGCTGCGGCGGCTGCGCCGGGCGCACTGGGAGGCGGGCCGGCGGATCGAGAAGGTGACCGACCTGTCGGTCTTCCACCAGGACGCCGCCGGCCCGGCCGCCGCGTCAGCCGCCGGCGAGGCGCGGCAGCAGCAGGCGTGAGGGATGGTCACCGCCGTGGTGGACGGTGTGGTGCGCGACCACCCGGGGATGGACGTCGAAGCGGGGCGCGTTACTGGCCGCGATGTCCAGACGAACACGGTGCCCGGTGCGGAACACATGGCCGATCGCGCCGAGGCCGACGGTGACCTCGACCGGCCGGCCGGGGGCGGGCGGGGTGCCCGCCCCCGGCGCGGGCTCCAGCCGGAGGATGCCGTCGCACAGCAACTCCGCCCGCCCGTCGGGCCAGACGTCGACCAGCTTGCCGGTCACGTCGGCGCCCGCCGCGTCCGCGGTGACGTACACCGTCAGGACGGTGTCGCCGACCACGGTCAGCGGGGCGGTGAGCGGGGCACCGGTGAAGCACAGGACGTCGCCGCGCCGCTCCACCTCGCGCTGGTCGAGCGGGCCGCAGTCACCGCCGGTGAACTGGCCGGGCAATGCGGTGGCGCCACCGGTGGTGGGCACCGGGTCGGCCGGGTCGTGGCGGATCGTGTCGCGGCCGGCGGCCCGCGGTGCGCCTCCGGGCGTGAGCCGCCGGCCGTCGAGGTGGAGCACGTACTCCTCGGTGCCGGGGACCGGCCAGTCGGGGAAGGTGCGCCACTCGTCGGCGCCGGTGAGGAAGAGCGTGACCGGCTCGGGAGTCACCGCACCGGTCCGCCGGCCGCGCAGGTGACGGTCGAAGTGGTCCAGGTGCAGGCCGGTGACGTCGAGCTCCCGCTCGTCGGCGGCGAGCCCGTAGCGGCGCTGCGGGAAAACGCCTCCGGTGACGCAGTGGGACCAGGGGCCGACTACCAGACGCGTCTCCACGCCCTGTTCCCGAATTCCCCGGTAATTCTCCAGGGCGCCGGTGAGGAATATGTCGTACCAACCCGTCAGATTCAGCACCGGAACATTTATCGACGGATATGCCTCGCGCGGTGCGCTGCGTTTCCAGTACGGGTGGCCGGAAGGGTGCTCGAGCCATTGACGGTAATAGGGTGCGAGCCGGTCCAAGAGGTCCGCGGCGGCGTCCGGATTTTCGTACAGCGCGTCGATCCGGTCGACCGCGCCGGCCACCTCGGCCAGCTCCGGCCCAGCCAGCCCTGCCCCGCTGAGCAACAGGTCGTACAGCACCCAGTAGAGGAGGAAGCCCAGCTGGAGGGCGCCGCCCTGGCGGGTCCAGCCCTCGTCGAACCCGGAACCGGCCACGTGAGGGGCGATGGCGGCCAGGCCGGACGGTCGCTCGCCCGCCGCGAGCAGCGCCGACATCCCCTCGTACGAGCGGCCGAACAGGCCCGCGGACCCGTCGCACCACGGCTGTCCGACGGCCCAGGCGACGGTGTCCGCGCCGTCCGCGGCCTCGTTCCAGTACGGGTCGAAGGTGCCGCCGGAGGCGAACCGGCCGCGGACGTCCTGCACCAGCAGGGCATATCCGGAGCGGACCAGCCGCAGGCCGTCGACGGAGGCCCCACCGGGGTTTCCGTCCTTCCCGTAGGGCGTTCGCCGGATGAGCACCGGCACCGCCGCGGCCGTCTCCGGGCGATAGAGGTCAGCACTCAATAACGCGCCGTCCCGCATGGGCACTTTCACATCGTGTTCCACAACCATACGCACCGGCCCATATTCCAACACATCATAGGAATTCACAATGGAGTCCTCCGCAGCTTCTTTGCTGGAACCGTTCTTCGACACGGCGCGCGACGATCCGGACCGTCCGGCCGTCATCGACAACGGTCTCGTCCTCACCTACGGCGGCTTCGCCGCCCTGGTGCTGACGGTGGCCGCCGCCGTGGACCCGCGCACGGCCGGGCCCCAGCCGCCCGTGGGCGTCGTCGTGCACCACTCGGCCCGTGACGTGGCGGCGATCCTCGGCGTGCTGGCGGCGGGACGCGCGTACGTGCCACTGGAGGCCCACCATCCCGAAGCCAGGCTGGCGGACGTCCTTCGACGGGTGGGCTGCCGCGAGGCGGTGGTGACCGCGGAGACCGGCTGGCAGCCCGCCGTCGAGAAGGTGATCCGGCCCCGCTGGACGCTCTTCCCCACGGCACCCCCCGCCCCGCCGCGGCCGGGTCCGCGGCCGGAGGACCCGGCGTACGTGCTGTTCACCTCGGGCTCCACCGGCGAGCCGAAGGGCGTGGTGGTCCCCCACCGGGCGCCCGCGGCCGTGGTGCCGCCGCTGCGCGGCCTGTACGGCGTCGGCGAGGGCGAGTTCGTGCTGCACTTCCACGGCGCGGGCGGCGACACGAGCCTGGAGGAGATCCTCCCTGCCCTGACGGGGGGCGCCACCCTGGTCATCGACGACGGGGCGCGGGAGGGCTTCGCCCGGGTGGCGGAGGAGCAGCAGCTCACGGTCGCGGTGCTGCCCACCGCGTTCTGGGACAGCCTGACGGCCGATCTGCTGCACCAGGGCGCCCGGCTGCCCGCGTCCCTGCGCACCGTGGTGATCGGCGGGGAGGCGGTGCGCGCCGACATGCTGGAGCGCTGGCTCCGGCTCGGCGGCACCGAGCACGTCCGACTGCTCAACACCTACGGCTCCACGGAGACCGCGCTGGTCACGCACGCGGTGCAGCTCGCCGGGCCGGGTGCCCCCGCGCTGCCGGGGTACGGCGGGGACCTGCCCATCGGGCTCCCCTTGCCGCACGTGGGCCAGCGGATCGACGAGACCGGCGAGTTGTACGTCTCCGGACCCGGCCTGGCACTCGGTTACCACGACAACCTGGAGGCGACGGCCGACCGGTTCACCGAGCGCGGCGGCGTCCGCTGGTACCGCACGGGCGACCTGGTCAGCGAGTCGGCCGGCGGTGTCCTGGTGTTCCGGGGGCGCTCCGACCACCAGGTCAAGATCCGCGGTTTCCGGGTGGATCTGCTCGATGTCGAAGCGCTGGTCGGACGGTGCGAGGGAGTGTCGTCGGTCGCGGCCGCCAGGGTGGACCGGGCCGGGCACTCCTCGCTGGCCGCGTTCTTCGTACCGCTGCCGGACGTCGAGCCGGAGGCGGTCGCCGCGGGCATCCGCGACCGGCTGACCCGGACGGCGCCGCCGCACCTGGTGCCGAGCCTGATCGTGCCGGTGGACGCGCTGGAGCAGACCCACACCGGCAAGGTGGACCGGAACGCGACCCGCGACCGCCACCTGGGCACCGTCGGGGCCGCCCGATGAGCGCCGCCGCCATGACCCCGGGCGCGGAGGCCTCCGCACTGGCCGCGTACGTCTCGGACCGGCTCGGCGTGGCGCTGGTACCGGAGTCCGCGCACCGCGACGACAGCGGCTGGGACTTCCGCGTCACCCACATCCGCGCCGCGGACGGCACGCCCTGGATCCTGCGGCAGCCGCGGCGGCCCGAGGTCTCCGGCCGGCTGGCCGTCGAGGGCGCCGTGCTCGGCGCCGTGCGCGACCGGGTCCCGGTGCCGGTGCCCGACTGGCGGCTGCACACGCCGGACCTGGTCGCCTACCCGCGCCTGTCCGGCGTGGCTGCGGGGAGCGAGGACCCCGCCACCCTCGTCTACGGCTGGTCGATGGACCCGCTGGCCCGCCCGGACCGCTACCTGGAGCCGCTGGCCCGCTGCCTGGCCGCCGTGCATTCCACTCCCTTGGACGGCACTTGGAAGCTGCCGGGACGGCACCCGTCCGGCCCCGCGGCCGTACGCTCCGAGACCGCGGACAAACTGGCGCGCGCACGGGCCGAACTGGAGCTGCCCGCCGCCGGGGTGCGGCGCTGGCGGGAGTGGCTGGACGACGACCGTCTGTGGCCCGACCGCCTGGTGCTCGTCCACGGGGACGTACACCCGGGCCACACCCTGGTGGAGCGCCGCCCGTCCGGCCCTCCGGTGCTGTCGGCCCTGCTGGACTGGGCGAACGCGGGCATCGGTGATCCGGCGGTGGACTTCGTCGACATGCTCTACGCCGGTGGCACGGGCCTCCTGGACCGGCTCCTGGACGCCTACCGGGCGGCGGGCGGCGAAGTACCCGCCGGCATGCGGTCGCACATCCTGATCCGGGCGTCCTTCCTCTGGGTCCACGTGGCGCTGCGCGGCCTGGACACCGGCCGCCCGGCGTGGACGGAGACCGCGCTGCGGAGGATGGCCCGGTGAGCGGCGCGACGGCGTACACGGTCCACGGCTGCGGACGGCCGGTGGTACTGGTCGCCGGTGCGGGAGGCGCGGGCCGGATCTGGGAGCACCACCAGGTACCCGCGCTCACCGCGGCGGGCCATCGGGTGATCACCTTCGACCACGGCACCACCGGCTCCTGCGCCGGTGAAGTGGCCGCCGAGGTACGGCGACTCCTCACCGCTCTGGGGCTGCCGCCCTGCCCGCTGGTCGGACACTCCCTGGGGGCCCTGGCGGTACAGGAACTCCTCCTCACCGATCCGCACCTGGCGAGCGGCGCGGTGCTGGCCGCGACGCGGGGACGGCCCGATCCGGTCGGCGACGCGCTGGCCCGCGCCGAGACCGCGCGCGCCGAGACGGGCAGCCGACTGCCGCCGGAGTACGAGGCGTTCGTACGGATGGTGCAGAACCTCTCCCCCAGGACCCTGGCGGACGAGGACGCGGTCGCGGAATGGCTGGACCTGTTCGAGATCGCCGTGCTCAGTGGTGCCTCCGCCGGCGCCCACCGCCCGCGCCCGCCGTCCCCCGACCGGCTGGCCGCGTACACGCGGATCACCACACCCCTGCTGGTGGTGGGTTTCGCCGACGACGTGCTGAATCCCGCCCACCTGAGCCGTGAGGTGGCCGCGGCGGTCCCCGGCGCCCGCTACACGGAGCTGGCGGACACCGGCCACCTCGGTTTCCTGGAACGGCCCGACGCCTTCAACACCGTCCTGCTGGACTTCCTCGCCGCCCTCCCCACGACCGACCCCGGAGCGTCCCGTGTCCACTGAGTTCCCCGCTGAAGCCCCTGCCCCGGTCGAGGTGGTGCACGTCGGCCACGAGCAGCCCGAGTACTGGAACGCGGCCGTGTACCTGTGCGGGCCCACGCCCGCCGACCCCGGTGAGCCTTCCTGGCGCCCGTCCGCGGTCGCCGCCCTGCGTGCCGCCTGGGACGGCCCGGGCCGGCTGGTGATCTTCCTGCCGGAACCCGCCGCGGGCGGGTCCTACCCGCCGTACGCGGACCAAGTCGTCTGGGAGGAGGAGGCGATGCGCCGCTCGGACGTCGTCCTGTTCTGGATCCCCCGGGCGATGAACCGGCTCCCCGGTCTGGTCTCCAACATCAAGTGGGGGGTGTGGTACGACTCGGGCCGGGCGGTGCTCGGCGCGCCGCCGGAGGCCGAGCGCATGGCGTACCTCCTGCACTTCGCCGAGACGTTCGGGGTGCCGGTGGAGCGCACCCTTCCGGGGGCGGCGGGAGCGGCCGTGCGCGCGGTGGGCCGCGGCTCGCGCCGCACCGGCGGCGAGCGGGCCGTCCCGCTCGTGGTGTGGCGGTCCGAGAGCTTCCAGAGGTGGTACGCCGCCCGCCGGGCGGCGGGCTGTCGGCTGCTCGACGCGCGCGTGGAGTGGTACGAGCGGGCCGCGGCCCCGGACGGAGGCCCGGCCTGGCTGCTGACCGTCACGGTCGCGCCGGGCGACGGGGGCACTCCGTCCGTGTGCCGCCTGCTGTCCGCTCAGGGGCAGGGCATGCTCATGTAGAGCGCCTGCTCGCCCTCGGAGGGGGTGCCGGAGTAGAGGGCGGTGTCCAGCCCGCAGAAGGCGAAGCCCATCCGCCGGTACGCGTGGATGGCGGGCGCGTTGATGTTGGTGACCTCCAGCCAGAGGTGCCCGGCGCCCCGCTCACGGGCGAACTCCACCGCGAGCCCCATCAGTGCCCGGCCGACCCCCCGCCCCCGGTGCTCCGGAGCGATCTCGATGTCCTCGACGGTCAGCCGGCGGTTCCACCCGGAGTACGAGACGGCGACGAACCCGGCCAGGTCACCGGCGGCCCCGTGGGCGACGAAGGTACGGGAGTCCGCGTCGTCACCCTCGTCGCCGTCGTCGCCGTCGGACTCGTCCTCGGGGAACACCTTGGTCAGGGGCGGGTCCACCGGGATCTCCCGCAGGGCGAACCCGTCGTCGGCGACGGTCACCTGGAAGACCGTGCCGGTGGTGAAGGAGCCGTCCAGGGTCTCGATGGCCTCGGCATCCGCGGGGACGGCGGTGCGGTAGTGGTAGGCGGTGTTGTCAGCAGTGGTCACGGTACGACGCTACGGCCGCCCGGACCACGACAGGGCGGCTTTCGGCCGACCACGCCGGCGCCCTCGAACCCGGACCGGGCTCGCAGGGCACGCCGGGCCGACGGCCGTGCCGCGCGCGGGGACGCCGTACACGTTCCGCCCCGCCACGACCGCGGCGACGGTCACCAGGCCGGCAAGCCGGACGCTCCCGCGCCCGATGCCGACCACTTACCGACCACGTGGGGAACGGCTCGGTCAGTGTGCCGATCAGTCCCTGCCGATGACGACCACCTCGTCCTCGACCGTCCAGCGGCGCCGCTCGTCCTTGGGCGGATTGATCCGCATGCCGTAGCCGGGGCCCGTCGACGCGTCGTCGTGGCTTCGGTAACCGATGGCGCATTCGCCGCGACGACGTGCCGCGGCCACGACCGTGGCGAAGGACGTCTCACTCCCCGGCAGCACGTAGTCCGTGGCCGGCCGCAGGCGAACCCCGGTGCCGTCGGCGGAGAACAGTTCCTCGAACACCGCCGCCAGGTGCCGGTTCTGCGAGATCTGTGCCATGAGCAGGCCGATGAGCTTGCCGCTGATGATCACGTCGGCTCCGGGGCTGATGGGGGCCAGCGCCCGATTCCGGTCGTCGACGAGTTCAGTGACGACCGGCAGTTCGCGCCCGGTGGCTTCCTCCAGTTGGCGCAGCAGCAGGAGGGTGACGAGCGTGCGGTTGTCGGGGTCGTCCGACGGCTGTCCGGGAACGGGGTCCCGGCCGAGCACGATCACGCTGTCGTAGGAATACACGTCCAGGCGTCGCAGGGTCTCGGGTCGGGTGACGTCCCCGTGGTGCAGTGTCAGGCTCAGGTCGGTACCGCTGTCCGCGTCGGCCTCGTTCACCTGCCGGAGTGTCGCTTCGCCCCGGTCCGCCACCACGTCGACGACCGATCCGGGCCGGGCTCGGCGGCGCAGCTGGCCGACTATGAGCGGCGCTCGGCGGTTCCAGCCCAGCAGGAGGACCCGCTCCGCCCGCGCGGGCGTCGAAGGGCCGGATGCCATCGCCGGTTCCTCGGCCAGCTCCGCGCAGTCGTCCAGCCAGGTCGTGTCGTCGTCACGGGAGATGACGACGAGCAGGTCGCCCGGGGTGATGGGCGTGTCCGGCGGCGGGTTGAGCAGAGGGGTGTCTCCTCGCATGATCCCGACCACGCTCGACGTCCGGTAGGACAGCAGCGCCTCGCCGAACGGGCGGCCGGTCAGCGCGGGCTCGGTGATCAGGTAGAACTCGTCGCCGGCGAAGTCGAGGAGTTCCTGGTGGACGAGGGAGAGCCCGGGGCGGCGTGCGGCCTGGACGATCAGCCGGGCGGTGATGGTGTCGCTCTCCAGGACGACGCCCCCGGGTCCGGCGGCGAGACAGGCGGCCAGGCGGTACCGGTCGTCCCGGACGGCGGCGACGACGGGCGGACGGTTCTTCTCCCCGGCCAGGGCCGCCCTGAGCGCCAGCAGTGTCTTGACCACCTCGGCGTCGGCGTCGGGCTCGTCGTGGGGCAGGATCAGCACGACACCGGCCGTGGCGGGGCTGGTCAGCGGGAGCACGGCCGGGTCGGTGATGGGGCCGCTGCGGCAGATCAGCCGCGTACGGCCGACGGGGCCCACCTTGGTGCCCAGGGCCTCCTCCATGAGGGTCTTGTCCCGGTCGGCCAGCACCGCCACCGCGGCGCGCCGCTGGTTGGCGTTGGCGGCAACCAGCTCGCTCACCACCGTGAAGACCTGCTCCGACCATCCCAGGACGACGGCGTGCCCCTGTTCCAGCACGGTGGAACGGCCCCGGCGCAACGCGGTGAGCCGCTCCGTGAGCGCCGTCGTGATCAGGCCGACGAGCGCCGAGACGTACAGCAGAGTGACCAGTGCGAGCAGCACCGACATCGCCACCCGCGGCGGCGCCCCCGTCTCACCGCCCAGCCGCAGTGTCTCCCCGGTGAGGTGCCACACCTGAGCCAGCCGGTCCGCCGGGGACGCCGGCGCGTCGGGGTCGGTCCACACCAGCACCGCACTGACCGGGACGACGACGACCAGGCACAGCAGCGCCATCCAGCCGACGAGGACGGAGGCACCGCGGGCCAGCGTGCTGTCGAACCAGTAGCGGGCTCTGTCACCGAACGGAGTGCGCCGCTGCGCCACTCTTCCCCCTCCCCCTCCCCATGCCTCGTACTCCCGCAACAGGCCGCGTCGGCGCCGGGTACGGCGATGCGCCGCGCAGGCCCGCCGCAGGGCACGGACGTGGCTACGCATGTCGCAGTGTGGAGGATTGATCACCGCGGCAGACGGGGTTGGCGCAGTGTTCATCCCTTCGGGTTCCCTGGCCGTTCGCGTCAGGCAGGCCTGCTGGGGCGTCATGCGGACCTGCTGTGGCGTCAGGGTCCGCCGCCGCTTCCCTCGTTCGAGTCAACGCCGGAGCGAAGGGCGGGCGCCCGGTCACGGCCGCCGGTACAAAGGCCGCCATGACTGAAGATCACGCGCCGGCGCGTGCAGATGACGGTTTTTCCCGGAGGAGCTTCGCGGCGGCGGCAGCGGTCGGCACGGCCACGGTGGCCACGGCGCTGACCAGTGGTGTCGCCACGGCTGCGCCCGCACCGGCCGCCCCGGACGACAAACGTCGGGCCGGCTCCGGCCGGAGCCTCGCCGTCGCTCGCGCCTTGCTCGTACTGGACTCCGACGACCGCCCCCTCGTACCGCGTTACCAGACCGTCCTCCAGAAGGGACTGCCGGCTCAGCGACGGGCACGGCCCAAGAAAGTCCTGGTCATCGGCGCCGGCCCGGCCGGTCTTGTGGCCGCCTGGCTGCTGAAGAAGGCGGGCCACCGGGTGACGGTGCTGGAGGCCAACGGCAACCGTGCGGGCGGACGCATCAAGACCTTCCGCAGCGGTGGCCACGAGCGCGCCGAGCAGCCCTTCGCCGATCCCCGCCAGTACGCCGAAGCGGGTGCGATGCGCATCCCGGGCAGCCATCCCCTGGTGATGGAGCTGATCGACCAGTTCGACCTGAAGAAGCGGCGGTTCCACTACGTCGACGTCGACGGCGAGGGACGTCCCGCCAACCGCACCTGGATCCACGTCAACGGAATCCGCGTACGGCGCGCCGACTACGCCCGCGCGCCCCGGCGCGTGAACCGGTCGTTCGGCGTCCCCAAGGCCCACTGGGACACCCCCGCCGCCACCATCCTGCGCTCCGTGCTGGACCCGGTGCGCGACGAGTTCAGTTACGTCGGCCCGGACGGCAAGCGGGTCGACAAGCCGCTCCCGGAGCGGCTGAAGGGCTGGGCCCGTGTGGTGGAGCGGTTCGGTGACTGGTCGATGTTCCGCTTCCTCACCGAACACGCCGACCTCGACGAGCGGACCATCGACCTGATCGGCACCCTGGAGAACCTCACCTCACGCCTCCCCCTGTCCTTCATCCACAGCTTCATCGGCTCCTCCCTCATCAGCCCGGACACGCCGTTCTACGAGCTGGAGGGCGGCACGGCCGTACTGCCGGACGCCCTGCTGGAACGCGTGCGCAAGGAGGTGCGGTTCGACCGCCGGGTCACGCGCATCCAGTACCACCACCCCGACCGCCCTTCGCCGGACGCCGAGCACGTCCGGGGCAAGGGCCCGCACGTGTGGGTGGACACCGTGTCGGAGGGCCGCGACGGCCCCGTCGTGCGCGAGCAGTTCACCGCGGACGTCGCCGTGGTCACGGTGCCGTTCTCCGGACTGCGCCACGTGCAGATCGACCCGCCCCTGTCGTACCGCAAGCGCCGGGCGGTCTGCGAACTGCACTACGACTGCGCGACCAAGGTGCTGCTGGAGTTCAGCCGCCGCTGGTGGGAGTTCGACGAGGCCGACTGGAAACGGGAGTTGCGCGCCGTCGACCCGGGTCTGTACGACGCCTACCGCACCGGCCGGGCCGCCGCGGACGGCAGCCTGCTCGGGGCGCATCCCTCCGTGCCCGACGGGCACATCACAGCGGGCCAGCGCACCCACTACGCCGCCAACCGCGCGGTCGCGCGGGATCAGCCGGAGGCGGCCGACGTCGTGGGGGGCGGCTCGGTGTCGGACAACGCCAACCGGTTCATGTTCAACCCCTCCCATCCGGTTCCGGGCAGCGCGGGGGGTGTGGTCCTGGCCTCCTACAGCTGGGCGGACGACGCGCTGCGCTGGGACTCCCTGGACGACGAGGCACGGTACCCGCACGCCCTGTGCGGCCTCCAGCAGGTCTACGGGCAGCGCATCGAGGTCTTCTACACCGGCGCGGGCCGCACGCAGAGCTGGCTGCGCGACCCCTACGCCTACGGGGAGGCGTCCGTGCTCCTGCCCGGGCAGCACACGGAGTTGCTGCCCGCCATCCCCGTGACCGAGGGGCCGTTGCACTTCGCCGGGGACCACACGTCCGTCAAACCGGCCTGGATCGAGGGCGCCGTGGAGTCCGCCGTGCGTACCGCCCTGGAGATCCACACCGCATGAGACGGGCGACCCGCTCGCCCACGACGTGACCGATGGCCCCGGCGCAGCGGCGCCGGGGCCATCCGTTCGCGTACGGCCGGATCGTGTGACGGGTGGCCGGCCGCCGAGTGCGCCGTCCCCGCGGAAGGACGCGGGGCCGGCCACGGACGTGGCGGCGGGGTCAGCCGCGCCAGGTGTCGTTGAGGGTGATCTTGGTGGACGTGGTGGTCGCGGTGCGGTTGGCGCCGCTCTCCCAGGTCACGTTCCCTGCCTGGTCCTTGCGGAGGTACTTGTACTCGAAGGACGTGCCCCCGGGAACCTCGACGTCCAGTTTCCACACCGGGTAGGCGGCCGGGTCGAGCTTGAGGGCGCTGCCCGGGTTCCAGTTGCCGAGTTCCGGCCTGTTGCCGGTCACGTAGATGTTCTCGCCCCAGCTGGTGGTGGCGTTGACGGCGAAGGACACCCCGGAGGTCACCGGGTCGGGTCCGGGCGCGGTGCCACCGTCGCAGTTCCGGGCGTTGACGTGCAGGGCGAGGGCGGTGTGGGCACCGAGGGTGGCGGTGAACCGGCCGGATCCGTCGACGGTGACGCCCTTGCCGGACTGGACGTCGCAGTAGTCGCCGGCGGGCAGCGAGGTCTGGAACGTACGGGTCAGCGGGGAACCCTCGTGGTTGATGGCGACGTACGCCTTGGAGCCGCGTCCGAAGGCGATCCGGTCGCCGCCGTTGTCCCACCAGTCGGTCACCGCCTGGCCGCGGGCGGTGTTGCGGAAGCCGACCATGGAGGAGATCTCGCGCCAGGCGTGCTGGCACTTCCAGCCGTCGCTGTAGCAGGCGTTCACCTGGCCGCCGCTCGGCGGGCCCGCGTCGCGGTCGGTGAACTCGTAGCCGGAGTGGACGTCGGGGTTGCCGTACGGCCAGGCCAGCATGAAGACGTTGGCCAGGGTGTAGTCGGCGCCGTCCTTGTAGCTGAGGGTCTCGCCGTTGCGCTCGGTGTCGTGGTTGGCGACGAAGACGTTGGACTTGTCCGAGGGCATGTAGCCCCAGGCTTCGCCGAAGTTCTTCAGGTACGCGAGGTTCTCGCTGTTGAGGACGCGCTTGAGGTCGCGTCCGTAGCGGAACTCCTGGACGTCGCCGCTGCCGAGGTACTCGGTCGGGGAGACCGCCTCGCCGGCGCCGTAGATGGCCTCGTGCTTCCAGTACACGTTCGGACTGCTGAGCCGGGACTTGATGTCGGCCAGGTCACCGGCGGCCATGTGCTTGGCCGCGTCGATCCGGAAGCCGTCGACGCCCAGGGACAGCAGGTCGTTGAGGTAGCCGGCGATCTTGCCCCGTACGTAGTCCTCGCCGGTGTCCAGGTCCGCGAGCCCGACCAGTTCGCACTCCTGGACGTCGGAGCGGTTGCGGTAGTCGTTGATCTCCGAGGTGCAGTTGTCCATGTCGGGCGCTGAGTAGAGGCCCGGGTAGTTGTACTTGGTATACGGCGTGCCGCCGGTTCCGGTGCTGCTTCCGGCCGACATGTGGTTGATGACCGAGTCGGCGATGACCTTCACACCCGCCGCGTGACACGTGTCGACCATGCTCTTGAACTGACCTCGGTCACCGAGACGGCCCGCGATCTTGTAGCTCACCGGCTGGTAGGAGGTCCACCACTGTCCGCCCTGTATGTGCTCCTGCGGCGGGGAGACCTGCACGAAGCCGTAGCCGGCCGGACCGAGGGTGTCGGTGCACGCCTTGGCGACCGAGGTGAACTTCCACTCGAACATCACCGCGGTGACGTCCTTGTCGCCGGGCGGGGAAGCCTGCGCCGGTGCCGCGGTGGCGAGGAGGCTGCCGGCCACGCCGGCGGTGAGTACGAGTGCTGCGGCGGTGGTTCTGCGCGCTCTGCTGGTGCTCCTGTGCATGGAGTCTCCCGTGTGAGGTTGCGGGCGAGTGTCCCGGGGAAGGGCCGGCCGACGGGTGTCTGGGGAGTCGGCACACCCGTGCAAGTCATTGCTGAAAGATGACTGCAAGGTGTTGCGGTCGTGACCGTAAGGGCACGGCTCCGTATCGGTCAACACCTCGGACGAGGCCGATCCGGATGTGGCGTTTCGTCAGTCGGCCTGTCGACCAGGCGCGTTGCGCGACCACAGTGCAGGAAGTTGAAGCACGACCCCTTTACGGCACTGTCATGCACGGGTAACTTCCCGCCTCCGTAAGAGATTTCTGCAATTTTCCGTTCACTCTTTCAGTTCCGGATCGTTCGCACCGGCCGCGGCACGCCGCCCGCCTTCTTCGGAGAGACGCATGAAACGCACCCGCACGCGGCTGCTCGGACGGCCGTCGGCCGCCGCACTGGCCGTCGGCGGCATCCTGGGGCCGGTGTCCGTCGTACCGGCCGAGCCGTCGCCGAGGACCGCCGGCCTGCGCGGCCCGGAGAAGGAACACCCTGCGGCCTGGAGCGCCCACGGCAAGCTCGTCCGCCTCTCCCGCCAACGCGCCGCGGCCTCACCCAGCCGGCTCTCGCCGAGGCTGTCGGGTACGCGCAGGAACCCGTCGCTTTCGCCGAGCGGGGTCACAGACCGGCGAAGCCGGCCTTCATGGAGGCCGGCTTCGCCGCGGGTGCTGGAGGCGGGCCGGGCGCTGCGGGTGCCCCAAGACGACGTGGACCGGGCGAAGCCGCCCCTGTTCTTCCAGCACGTCGCCTCACCGGAGGCCGAGGCGGTCAGCCGCTTCCCGTACGAAGCCCGTCGGCTCCACCCCGCCCCCGCCCGACCAGATCCCCGGCCCGGCACGCTCCGTTGATCCCGCGCGCCCGCCCGGCCGGTGAATCCGCCGGCCGGGCGCTCGTTCGTCAGATCGGGAAGTGTGCGTGACCCCTGGCCTGCGCCGTGACCCAGCGGGTGTCGGTGAACGCCTCGGCGCCGGCCTGGCCGCCGAAGCGGCCGTAGCCGGAGCTCTTCACGCCGCCGAAGGGGGCCTGCGGTTCGTCCCCGATGGACTGGTCGTTGACGTGGACGATGCCGGTGCGCAGTCGGCCGGCGACCTCCAAACCCTTGGACAGGTTCTCGGTGATGACGCCCGCGGTGAGCCCGTACGGCGTGTCGTTGGCGAGCGCCACGGCCTCGTCGGCGCTGTCGACGACGTGGACGACGGTCGCCGGGCCGAAGATCTCGTCGTAGTAGATCTTCATGTCCTTGGTGACCCCGGTGAGGACGACCGGGCGGATCAGGGTGCCCGGTTCCTCGATCTCGCCGGTGCCCGCGGCCAGTTCCGCGCCCTGGGAGACCGCGTCCGCGAGGAGCGACGCGACCCGGCGGGCGGCGGCCTCGTTCACGACCGGGCCGACCGCCGTGCCCGGGTCGCCCGGGTCGCCGCAGGGCAGGGCCCGGACGCGGGCGGCGAACCTGTCGGTGAACTCGTCGGCGACCGCGCGGTGGACGATGACCCGGTCCACGCACATGCAGATCTGGCCCGCGTTCATGAAGGAACCGAAGACCGCGGCGTCCACCGCGTAGTCGACGTCCGCGTCCTCCAGCACCAGCAGGGCGTTCTTGCCGCCGAGTTCGAGGACGGCGGGCTTGAGGTGCTGGGCGGCCTGGACGCCTATGGTGCGGCCGACCTCCGTGGAGCCGGTGAAGTTGACCATCCGCACCCGGGGGTCGGCGATCAGCGCGGAGACCACCTCGGCGGCGTCGGCGCGGTCGTTGGTGACGACGTTGAGCACGCCCGCGGGCAGTCCGGCCTCGTGCAGGACGTCCGAGATCAGCAGGCCGCAGGCGATCGGCGCGTCCTCGCTGGGCTTCATCACCACGGTGTTGCCCATCGCGATCGGCATCGCCACCGCGCGCACACCGAGGATGACGGGCGCGTTCCACGGCGAGATGGCGGCGATCACTCCCTTGGGCACCCGCACCTGCGCGGAGTGGACGCCGTCGGCGTCGGTGGCGAGGATCTGGCCGGTCGGGCGGCTGACCTCGGCCGCCGCCTCCAGCAGGATGTCGGCGGCCAGGTGGGCGTTGAAGCCCGCCCAGGGGGCGACGCCGCCGACCTCCGCGGCCATCAGCCGTACGACCTCGTCGGTGCGCTCGGCCATCAGCCGCGCGGCGCGCAGGAAGATCCGGCGGCGTTCGGCCGGCTTGGTCGCGGCCCACGCCTCGAACGCGGCATCGGCGGCGTCCACGGCACGGCGTACGTCGTCGGGTGTGCCCGCGGCGACCTCCGCGCAGACGGCTCCGGTCCAGGGGTTGGTGTCGGTCGCGGTGCGGCCGGACGAGGCGGGGACTTCCCGGCCGTTGATGATCAGTCCTCGGGAGAGGGACACGGGGTGCTCCTGTAGAGAGGGGACGTGAGGGCTCATTCCTCGGCGGGCGTGGGTGAGGGGGCGGCGGGCCTGGTCATCACCGGCGCCACCGTGACGAGCACCGACACTGGACCACCACGTTTTTCGCTGAGTGAACTTACTTTCATTGGATGAGTCTGCCGAGTGTGTGCGATCGCCGAGACGCCTGTCAATGGCCGGTAGCGTTCTCCCGAAGACGGGTACGGCCTGATGCGCCGGGAAGCCGGCACAGCAGCCGACACACACGGGAGGAAGTGCCATGGCGCCGGGCGTTTCGAGGGCGGCACCGACGACGTCGGCGCCGGTGGCCCCTGCGCCGGCCGACCCCCCGGCGGAAGCGACCGGCCCGCTGGAGCGCGGACTGGCCGTGCTGCGGTTCGTGGCCGGCTCCGCTCACTCCGTGCGTCCGGGTGACCTGGTCCGCGCGACCGGCCTGGCGCGTTCGACCGTCGACCGGATCACCTCGACCCTGACCCACCTCGACTATCTGCGCGCCGTGGGACGCGACCTCGTGCCCGCCCCGCGCCTGATGGAGTTCGGCAACGCCTACCTGCACGCGAGCGGCATGTCCCGGGCGCTGAGGCCGAGCCTGGAGCGGCTGGCCCGCGCCCTCGACGAGTCGGTCTCGGCGATCGTCCTCGACGGCTGCGACGCACGCATCGTCGGCAAGGCCGTCCCGCCCGGCCGGATGATCCCCCTGGGTTTCCGGGTCGGCGACCTGCTGCCCGCCGAGCGCTGCGCGGCCGGTGCCGTACTCGCCGCCGGGTGGGGGCCCGACACGTACGAGGCGTGGCGGGCCCGCCGTGCCGCCGACCCCCTGGACGAGACCTTCCCGGCCGTTCCCGCGCGCCGTACCACCCCTGCCCCCGAGCGGACGGAGGCCGACTTCGCCGCCTGGGCCGCGGCGGCCGACGCGGACGGCTGGGCGCTGGACGACCAGTTGGTCGCCCCGGGCCTGGCCGCACTGGCGGTCCCGGTACGCGACCCCGACGGCCGGCCCGTCTGCGCGATCAGCGTGCTGGCGCACACCAGCCGCCACAGCGGAGACGAACTGCGCGCGCACGCGCTGGCCACGATGACGGAGGAGGCCGTGCACATCGCGGACGCGTTGTCCGGCACCTCGACGGCAGCCGCCGTGCCGCCCGCCGCCCCCGCCTACGCCGACGCCAAGCCCGAACTGGGACCGTCCTTCCTCCAGGCACTGGCCAGGGGCCTCGCCGTCCTGACCGCGCTCGGCCGGCAGCGCGGCGGACTCACCCTCGCCGAGGCCGCCGGGGCCGCCGGACTCTCGTATCCCAGCACCCGGCGCAACCTCCTGACGCTCCGTCAACTGGGCTACGTGGAACAGCGCGACCGCCGCTTCCTGCCGTCCCCGCGCGTCCTGGAGCTCGGCTACGCACGGCTGTCCACCCTCGCCCTCGCCGACATCGCCCAGCCCCACCTGACCGAACTGGCCGGGCGGGTACGGGAGTCGGCCTCACTGGCGGTCCTCGACGGTATCGAGGTCCACTACGTGGCCCGGGCCGCCGCGCAGCAGATCACCAGCGCCCGGATCATGCCCGGCACGCGGCTGCCCGCGTACGCCACCTCCATGGGCCGGGTCCTGCTCGCGGACCTGCCCGAGGCGGACCGGCGGGAACGCGTCGACGCCTCACGTCCCCGGGCCCTGACCCCGCACACGCTCACCTCGCCCCATGCGCTCGGCGCAGCCCTGGAGCGGGTCGCCCGTGAGGGGCACTCCCTGGTCGAGCAGGAGTTGGAGGCGGGGCTGCGCTCGCTGGCCGTACCGGTCCGGGACCGGGGCGGGCGGGCCGTCGGAGCCGTGAACATCGCCCTGCACGCCGGCCCCGAACCGCCCGAGCACACCAGGGACACTCTCCTCCCCGCACTGCGCGCCTGCGCCGCCCGGATCGAGTCGGACCTGGCCGTCGCGTTCAGCGACCGCCCCGTGCAGGCGGGCTGACCAACTCGGTGGCCGCCGAGAAGCCCGGCCCCGAGGATGACGCCCGGGCCGGAATTCGCCGGCGGCGGCCCACCTCGGTCGGTGACCGCACCGTTCGAGGCACCGCCGTCGCCGGTCGCCGCGTGGCAGGGCAGAATCGGGGCAGGAGGCCGTGGGAGGAGGCGACGCGTGCGGGAACGACCGTGGCTGCGCGGGGTCCGCCGGCCTCCCCAGCCGCTCGTCGGCGGCCACCGGGCGCTCAAGGCCGCCCTGCGGCCGGTGACCGAAGCGGTGCGCGCCCGGCGTCGGCTGGCGTGGCTGAACGAGGCCGGCATGCGTATCGGAACCACTCTGGACCTGCGGTACACGGCCGAGGAACTGGCCCGGTTCACCGTGCCCGAACTGGCCGACGGGTGCGCGGTGGACCTGCTGGAGTCGGTGCTCCGGTTCCAGGAGGGCGACCACGTCAAGGGGGAGCCGGGCATCCCCGAGCTCCGGGCCATGGCGGTCTCGGAGATCCCGGGGCTGAATCTCGCGCCGGACCCGGTGGGCGAGGTGGCGGTGTACACCGCCGACCGGCTGGTGCGTACATGCCTGACCACCCGCAAGCCGGTCCTGGTCACCCGTATGGAGCCGTCCGACTTCCACGCCGTGGCACCCACTCCCGAGGCGGCCGACCTCCTGCGGCGCGCGGGTGTGCACTCCTACCTGGCGGTACCGCTGATCGCCCGCGGGGTGCTGCTCGGCCTGGCCGACTTCGTCCGGGCCGGCAGCCGGACGCCGTTCACGCGTGCCGACGTGGCGCTGGGGCTGCAGGTGGCGTCCAGGGCCGCCGTGCACATCGACAACGCCCGGCTCTACGGGCGGGAGCGCGAGCACGTGGTCACGCTGCAGCGGGCCCTGCTCCCCCGGTCCAACCCGAGTACACCCGGTCTCGACGTGTCCACGTGCTACGACCCGGCCGGCGATCCGGCCGCCGTGGGTGGCGACTGGTTCGACGTCGTCGCGCTGCCCAGTGGCCGTACCGCGCTGATGGTGGGCGACGTGATGGGGCGCGGCCTGGCCGCCGCCGCGACCATGGGCCGGCTGCGCACGGTGGCCCGGACCCTGATGGCCCTCGACATCGCCCCCGAGCGGCTGCTGGCCCGGCTGGACCTGGCCGCCCGCGACCTGGAGGAGGACCAGGTCGCCACCTGCCTGTGCGCGGTCTACGACCCGTGCGGCAGCACCTTCCGCATCGCCAGCGCCGGTCACCCGCCGCCGCTGCTGACCGCACCCGACGGCACCGCCTCGTTCCTGGACGTGCCCGCCGGGGCTCCGCTGGGTGCCGGGGTGATCCCGTACGACCCGGTCGACTGCCCCGTGCCCGGGCGGGGCCGGCTGACGCTGTACACGGACGGCCTGATCAGGTCGCGCACCGCCGACCTGGCCACCCAGATGGACCGGCTGCGGGAGGCGGTCGGCGCCGGGGTTCCCGAGGACGGCACGGTGTGCCGGGCGGTCGCCGAGCGGGTCGGCGGTGACCGGTCCGACGACGCGATCGTCCTGGTCGCCGGCGCTCGCCCGCTCGGTCCGGAGGGGGACGTGTACGTACGGACGCTGCCGCCGGACGGCAAGGCCGCCGGGCAGGCCCGTACCGCGGTGCGCGAGCAGCTGGTGAAGTGGGGCCTGGCCGACCTGGTGGACTCGACGGAACTGGTCGTCAGCGAACTGGTCGGCAACGCCCTGCGGTACGGAAACGCCCCCGGTGAGCTGCGGCTGCTGCGGCACGAGCGACGGCTGTCGGTGGAGGTGTCCGACTCCGGGCCGGATCTGCCGCAGATCCAGCACGCGGACGTGAGCGACGAGAGCGGGCGCGGCCTCCAGCTGATCAACATGATGTGCCGGAGCTGGGGGTCGTGCCGCACGCCCGACGGCAAGGTCGTCTGGGCCGAGCAGGACCTGCCCGTGCGGGGCGGACCGGCCGGCCCCCGGTAGCGCCCGCGCCGATCCGGCCCCGCACCGCACCGCGATGCCGGCGCCGGCGCCGGCGCCTACGCCGCCTGCTCCGCCCGGTCCCCCTGCTCCGCTTCCTCTCCCCGCTCCGCCGGCTTCTCCGGCGTCGGCCGCCCGAACTGGGTGCGGTGCAGTTGGGCGTAGCGGCCGCCGGCCGCCAGGAGTTCGTCGTGGGTGCCGCGTTCCACGATGCGGCCCGCCTCGACGACCAGGATCTGGTCGGCCGACCGGATCGTGGACAGCCGGTGCGCGATCACCACGGCCGTCCTGCCCTCCAGGGCCTCGGTGAGGGCCTCCTGGACGGCCGCCTCGGAGGTGTTGTCGAGGTGGGCGGTGGCCTCGTCGAGGATGACGACGCGCTGGCGGGCCAGCAGCAGCCGGGCGATGGTCATGCGCTGGCGCTCACCACCGGAGAGCCGGTAGCCGCGCTCGCCGACCACGGTGTCGAGGCCGTCGGGCAGGGAGCGTACGAGGTCGGTCAGGCGGGCGCGGCGCAGCGCGTCCCACAGCTCGGTGTCGGTGGCGCCGGGCCGGGCGAGCAGCAGGTTGGCGCGGACCGTGTCGTGGAAGAGGTGCCCGTCCTGGGTGACCATGCCGACGGTGTCCCGCAGTGACCGGGCGCCCAGGTCGCGCACGTCGACGCCGCCGACACGGACGGTGCCGCCGTCGGCGTCGTACAGGCGCGGCAGCAGCTGGGCGATGGTCGACTTGCCGGCGCCGGAGGAGCCGACGAGCGCGACCGTCTGGCCCGGTTCGGCGCGGAAGGAGAGGCCGTGCAGGACCTCGTCGCCGCCCCGGGTGTCCAGGGAGGCGACCTCTTCGAGGGAGGCCAGCGAGACCTTGTCGGCGGACGGGTAGCCGAAGCGGACGTCGTCGAACTCGACGGCGACCGGGCCGTCGGGGACCGGGCGGGCGTCGGGCTTCTCGTCGATGAGCGGGGTGAGGTCCAGCACCTCGAAGACCCGCTCGAAGCTGACCAGGGCGCTCATGACCTCCACGCGGGCCCCGGCGAGCGCGGTGAGCGGCGCGTACAGGCGGGTCAGGAGCAGTGCGAGCGCCACGACGGCGCCCGGGTCCAGGGTGCCGCGGAGGGCGAAGAAGCCGCCGAGGCCGTAGACGAGGGCCAGGGCGAGGGCGGAGACCAGGGTGAGCGCGGTGATGAACGCCGCCTGGGCGGTGGCGGTGCGCACGCCGATGTCGGCGACGCGGCGGGCGCGGTCGGCGAACTCCGCGGACTCGTCCTCGGGGCGGCCGAACAGCTTGATCAGCGTGGCGCCGGGGGCGGAGAAGCGCTCGGTCATGCGGGTGCCCATGGCGGCGTTGAGGGTGGCGGCCTCGCGCTGCATGACGGCCATACGGCGGCCCATGCGCCGGGCGGGGAGCACGAACACCGGGAGCAGCACCAGCGCGAGCAGGGTGATCTGCCAGGACAGGGTGAGCATGACGGCGAGGGTGAGCAGCAGCGTGACCAGGTTGCTGACCACACCGGACAGGGTGTTGCTGAAGGCCCGCTGGGCGCCGATGACGTCGTTGTTGAGACGGGAGACCAGCGCTCCCGTACGCGTACGTGTGAAGAACGCGACCGGCATGCGCTGTACGTGATCGAACACAGCCGTGCGCAGATCGAGGATGAGTCCCTCCCCGAGGCTCGCCGAGAGCCTGCGGGAGAGGACGCCGAGCACCGCCTCCGCCACCGCGATGAGCGCGATCAGCAGGGCGAGACGTACGACCGTGCCCTCGTCGTCGCCCGACACGATCGCGTTCACGACGTTGCCGGCCAGGACGGGTGTGGCGACGGCGAGCAGCGCCGTCGCCATCCCGAGCAGGACGAACCGGGTGATGCGGCGGCGGTGCGGGCGGGCGAACGCGCCGATGCGGCGCAGCGTCGCGCGGGCGAGGGGGCGGCGCTCCTGCTCGGCGTTCATGACGCTGTGCAGCTGGGTCCAGGCTGTGATCTCCATGCTCATGCGAGTGACGGTAGAACCTCAAGCAACCTTGAGGTCAAGGACGGGCCGCCTGCCGCCCGTAAGCCCTCGTCCGCGCGTCGGTCATCCGTAGTTGGCACCCTGCGGGGAATCTCTTGTGGTGTGACAGCGGTAGAACTCCCCGAGCAGACCGTCTCCGCCCGCGTCGCCGTCCGCCGGAACGACCGTGCCCGCCTGGTCCGGCGGATTCTCTGCATGCTTCCGCTGCTGCTGGTCACCGTCGTCGCGGTGCGGCACCGGTCGGTGCTCGCCGAGGGTTTCGGCCATCTCGCCACGGCCAGGTGGCCCTGGCTGCTCGCAGCGGCCTGCGCGACCTGCCTGACCTGGGTCGCCGCGGCCTGCACCCGGCAGGGCGCCGTGGTGGAGCGGCTGCCCCGGCGGCGGCTGCTGGCCACCCAGTTCGCGGCGGGCGCGGCCAACCACCTGCTGCCGACGGGGCTGGGCGCGAGCGCGGTCAACCTGCGGTTCATGGCGGTGTGCGGACTGCCCCTCGCCCGCTCCTCGGCCGCCCTCGCCCTGTACCTGCTGGCGGAGAGCGTCGGCCGCCTCGCCCTGCTGGGCGCCCTGCTGATCGCGTTCCCCGGCGCGCTTCGGCTCGGCACGCTGCTGCCCGAGGGGGCCGTCGGTCCCCTGCTGGTCGCCGCGGGTGCGGTGCCGCTGGTGGCGGCGGGCGTGCTGGCGCTGGCGCCACGGCTGCGCGGGGCGCTGGTCGCCTTCCTGCGGACGGCGCTCGGCGAGGCCCGCTCGGTGCACACCCGCCCGGCCCGGGCGCTGGCACTGTGGGGCGGCGCTCTCGCGTTTCCCGCGCTTCAGGCGGGTGCGCTGGTCCTGGTGGGGCAGGCGCTGGCGTTGCCGGTGCCTGCCGGGCACATGGCGGTGGCGTATCTGGCGGCGACGGTCGCGGTCGCGCTGGTGCCCACGCCGGGCGGTATCGGTTCGGTCGAGGCGGCGCTGGTCGTGGCGCTGATGGCGGCGGGCGGCCCGGCGGCCGTGGCCACGGCGGTGGTGCTCGCGTTCCGGCTCATGACGGTGTGGCTGCCGCTGCTGCCGGGGGCGCTGACGCTGGCGGCGTTGGTGAGGATGAGGGTGATCTGAGGCCGAAACGCCTCATACCGCTCTTCGGGGCGGTACCGGCCGGCGCTCGGCATGCGGCAGGATGAACGGTCGCGCCGGTCGAACTGCCTTGCGGACCGGCGCGATCGCGCATCCCGACATCCAGCAGGTATCGAGCAGGTGACGACGTGACGAAACTTCACATCCGGCCGTCGGCGAGGGCTTTCGCCGCAGCCGTGCCCCTTGGAGGTGACCGGTGACGGAAGACCCGACCATGGATCATCTGGTGCCCGCCGGCATCGCGCTGGCGGCGGGCCTCCTGGGAGCGTTCCTGCTGCGCGTGCTGCTGCGCTGGCTGGCCGGCCACGCCGGGCGCACCCGCTGGAGCGGCGACGACGTCCTCGTGGCCGCGCTGCGCACCGTGGCGCCGTGGGCCGCGGTCGCGGGGGGCGTGGCGGGGGCGGCGGCCGCCCTGCCGCTGACGCGGACGGTGCAGCACGGCGTCAACCAGGTACTGACGATGCTGCTGATCTTCGTGGTGACGGTGTCGGCCACCCGGGTGGTCGCCGGCCTGGTGCGTACGGTGACACTGTCCCGTTCCGGGGTCGCCGGGTCGGCGACGATCTTCGTCAACATCACCCGCATCCTGGTGCTGTCCATCGGCTTCCTGGTGATGCTGCAGTCGGTGGGCATCTCCATAGCGCCGCTGCTCACCGCCCTGGGCGTCGGCGGTCTGGCGGTGGCGCTGGCCCTGCAGGACACGCTGGCCAACCTCTTCGCGGGCGTCCACATCCTTGCCTCGAAGACCGTGCAGCCGGGTGACTACATCCAGCTCAGCAGCGGCGAGGAGGGCTACGTCGAGGACATCAACTGGCGGCAGACCACCGTCCGTGAGCTGTCCAACAACCTGGTCGTGATCCCGAACGGCCAGCTCGCGAAGTCGAACATGACCAACTTCATGCGGCCCGAGCAGCAGCTGACCATCCTGGTCCAGGTCGGCGTGTCCTACGACAGTGACCTGGAGCACGTGGAGCGGGTGACGACCGAGGTGGTCGCCGAGGTGATGACCGAGATCACCGGCGCGGTGCCGGACCACGAGCCGGCGGTGCGTTTCCACACGTTCGGCGACTCGCGGATCGGCTTCACGGTGATCCTGGGCGTCGGCGAGTTCAGCGACCAGTACCGGATCAAGCACGAGTTCATCAAACGCCTGCACAAGCGCTACCGCGAGGAGGGCATCCGCATTCCGGCGCCCGCCCGGACGGTCGCGCTCCAGCAGGGGACCGTGGTGTTCCCGCAGCAGCGGGCGGGCGAGGACGTCGCCCCGTTCGCCTGATCATCCACTGATTCGTTCGCCCGTTCACCCGCTGGTGCGGCAGGGGCCGTGCGGCCGGTTGTCCGGAATCTCCGCACGGCCCCTGTCGAGCCCGGGGCGATCACGAGATATCTTGATGTCGAGCAATGTTGCAGACGTGGAGCGGAGCACCCGGTGACTGACTCGACCATCATCTATACACACACTGACGAGGCCCCGGCCCTGGCGACGTATTCGTTCCTGCCGGTGATCCGGGCGTACGCCTCGCAGGCGGGTGTCGCCGTCGAGACCCGCGACATCTCGCTGGCCGGCCGCATCATCGCCCTGTTCCCGGAGTACCTGACCGAGGACCAGCGCATCCCGGACGCCCTCGCGGAACTCGGCGAGCTGGCCAAGACCCCCGCCGCCAACATCATCAAGCTGCCGAACATCTCGGCGTCCATCCCGCAGCTCAAGGCCGCGATCGCCGAGCTGCAGGGCCAGGGCTACGCGCTCCCGGCCTACCCGGACGACCCGAAGACCGACGAGGAGCGCGACATCCGCGCCCGGTACGACAAGGTCAAGGGCTCCGCGGTCAACCCGGTCCTGCGCGAGGGCAACTCCGACCGCCGCGCCCCGGCCTCGGTGAAGAACTACGCCAAGAACCACCCGCACCGCATGGGCGCCTGGACCGGCGAGTCCAAGACCAACGTCGCGACCATGGGCGAGAACGACTTCCGCTCCACCGAGAAGTCCACGGTGATCGCCGAGGACGGCACGCTGCGGATCGAGCTGGTCGGCGACGACGGCACCACCACGGTGCTGCGCGAGTCGGTCCCCGTGAAGAAGGACGAGGTCGTCGACGCCTCCGTGCTGCGCGTCGCCGCGCTGCGCGAGTTCCTGACGGCCCAGGTCGCCCGCGCCAAGTCCGAGGGCATCCTGTACTCCGTGCACCTGAAGGCCACGATGATGAAGGTCTCGGACCCGATCATCTTCGGCCACGTGGTCCGCGCCTTCTTCCCGAAGACGTTCGCGCAGTACGGCGAGGCGCTCGCCAAGGCCGGCCTCACCCCGAACGACGGCCTGGGCGGCATCTACAAGGGCCTGGAGTCCCTGCCCGAGGGCGCCGAGATCAAGGCCTCCTTCGACGCCGAGCTCGCCGAGGGCCCTCAGCTGGCGATGGTCGACTCCGACAAGGGCATCAGCAACCTGCACGTGCCCTCCGACGTCATCATCGACGCCTCCATGCCGGCCATGATCCGCACCTCCGGCCACATGTGGGGCCCGGACGGCCAGGAGCACGACGCCCTCGCCGTCATCCCGGACTCCTCCTACGCCGGCGTGTACCAGGCCGTCATCGAGGACTGCCGCGCCAACGGCGCCTACGACCCCTCCACGATGGGCTCGGTCCCGAACGTCGGTCTCATGGCGCAGAAGGCCGAGGAGTACGGCAGCCACGACAAGACCTTCGAGATCCCGAACACGGGCACGGTCCGCCTGATCGACCAGAACGGCACCGCCGTCCTGGAGCAGACGGTCTCCGCCGGCGACATCTTCCGCGCCTGCCAGACCAAGGACGCCCCGATCCGCGACTGGGTGAAGCTGGCCGTCACCCGCGCCCGCGCCACCGGCGACCCGGCCGTCTTCTGGCTGGACGAGGGCCGCGCCCACGACGCCAACCTGATCGCCAAGGTCGAGGCGTACCTGCCGGAGCACGACACCGAGGGCCTGGACATCCGGATCCTCAACCCGGTGGAGGCGACCAAGCTGTCGGTGGAGCGCATCCGCCGCGGCGAGAACACCATCTCCGTCACCGGCAACGTGCTGCGCGACTACCTGACCGACCTGTTCCCGATCCTGGAGCTGGGCACCAGCGCCAAGATGCTGTCGGTCGTACCGCTGATGGCGGGCGGCGGCCTGTTCGAGACCGGTGCCGGCGGCTCCGCGCCCAAGCACGTGCAGCAGCTGGTCAAGGAGAACTACCTGCGCTGGGACTCTCTCGGCGAGTTCTTCGCCCTGGTGCCGTCCCTGGAGCAGTACGCCGAGGTCACCGGCAACACCCGGGCCAAGGTCCTCGCCGACGCCCTCGACCGCGCCACGGCGACCTTCCTCAACGAGGACAAGTCCCCGACCCGGCGCGTCGGCGGCATCGACAACCGCGGCAGCCACTTCTTCCTGTCCCTGTACTGGGCGCAGGAGCTGGCCGGGCAGACCGACGACGCGGACCTGGCGAAGGCCTTCGCCCCGCTCGCCGAGAAGCTGTCCGCCGACGAGCAGAAGATCGTCGACGAGCTGAACGCCGTCCAGGGCAAGCCGGCCGAGATCGGCGGCTACTACCAGCCCGACCCGGCCAAGGCCGCCGAGGTCATGCGCCCGTCGGCCACCTGGAACGAGGCGCTGGCGTCCCTCGCCTGATCCTCACCCGGCCCCAGGTCACGCGGCACCCCGTCTCCGTCCTCACGGAGGCGGGGTGCCCGTCTGTCTCGTCACCACATCCTCGCGGAGCAACCTCATGACCGACGCACCCGCGTCCTTCCGGATCGTCCCCGGCGCCCCCGCGTCGCCCGTCATCCTCCACGTGCCGCACTCCGCACGGGAGATACCCGCCGACGTCCGCCCCGGCATCGCCCTGGACGACGCGGCGCTGGAACGGGAGCTGGACCACATCACCGACTCGCACACGGCCCGGATCGCCGAGGCGGCGGCCGGGCTGGCCGGTCTCACGCCCTGGCGGTTCGTCAACCGGATGTCGCGGCTGGTCGTCGACCCGGAGCGGTTCCCGGACGAGCGGGAGGAGATGACGGCCGTCGGCATGGGCGCCGTGTACACGCGGACGTCGCACCGCGAGGTCCTGCGGCCCGACGGCACCGACCCGGAACCGCTGATCGAAAGGTACTTCCGGCCGTACGCGCGCGCGATGACCGAGGCGGTCGCCGACCGGCTCGCGGCCACCGGACGGGCCGTGATCATCGACGTGCACTCCTACCCCACCGAGCCGCTCCCCTACGAGCTGCACGGCGAGGGACCGCGCCCGCCGGTCTGCCTGGGCACCGACGAGTTCCACACGCCGTCCGAGCTGCTCGCCGCCGCCCGGGAGGCGTTCGCCCCGTGCGGGGAGACGGGGCTCGACAGCCCGTTCAGCGGGGCGTACGTGCCGCTGGACTTCTACGGGAAGCGGCGCGAGGTCGGCGCGCTGATGGTGGAGATCCGCCGGGACACCTACATGACCGAACCGGGCGGCCCTGCCGGACCCGGGCTGTCCCGCCTCGCGGCATCGCTGGCGGCGCTCGTCGACGCCGTATCGGGCTGAGCACCGGACCGCCCACCGGCTGGAGCACTTCCGCGCGACGGCCGCCCGGGAGCGCGGCCAGGGTGGTGCATGACGCGGGAGTGCGCATCCGCGCCGGCGACCCCGGGTACGTCTCCTACCTCGCCGCCGACCGGGGCCCGGACGTCTTCCCCGACCCGGACCGGACCGGCCTCGACCGCGATCCCGACCCCGCACCTGGCCCTCGGCAACGGCCACCACTACTGCACGGGCGCCGTCCTCGCCCGGCTGGGGACCGAGCTGCTCGTGGACACCCTGGTCGAGCGGCTGCCGGGGCTGCGGCTCGCGGTCCGGGCCGGCCAGGTGGCCTGGCGCCGCAAGACGGTGATCCGCGGGCCGCGCACTCTTCCCTGCGCCTGGTCCGGGTGGACGACGGGCTCAGGCCCGCAGCCACTCCGTCACTACCACCTCCCGGCCGGTCCGCAGCCGCAGCGCGAACGGGCCGGTGGGCGGGGCCTCGCCGGTGAACCGGCCCAGATCGTCCGCCGTCAGCCGCGCGTGGGCCAGCGGACCGCTCAGCACCTCGATCCGGGCCGGCCCCGGCGGCAGCACCTGACCGATCAGTCCGTCCGCGGTCACCTCGACGTCGACGGTCACCTCGTCCGCGCGGAAGGTCAGCATCCGCGGCGGGTCCGCCTCTCCTCTGACCGGGATGGCGTCGACCAGCGAGTCGAAGGTCAGCTCCGCGACGCGGGCGTCCAGGTCGTGCAGGGCGAAGGCGTCGACGGCGATCCGCCGCAGCTCGGCCGGGACCGGGTCCAGGATCGCCGCGGCCTGCCGCAGCTCCTCCTCCAGAAGGCCGGCGCCGAGTTCCTCGTCCGTGAACGTCCCGTCGGACCGTTCGTCCCCGAAGCCGTCGTGCTTGTCGCTCATATCGTCCCCCGTGCCTCTAGCCGGGCCCGCAGCCTGCGCAGGCAGCGCTGGCGCATCGGCCCGATGCTGCCCACCGCGATATCCAGCGCGGCGGACACCTCCTGGTAACTGGGCGGCGGCGAGGAGATCAGCACCCGCAGCAGCTGGCGGCACCGCTCGCCCAGTTCTTCGAACTCCTGCCACAGCCGCCGGACGCGCTCGGTCTGCGCCGCGGCCTCCTCGGAGTCGAGCACCGACTCCTCTGGCGTACGGTCCTCGCTCGGCCGGTCGAGCAGCTGCGGATCGTCGGTCGGCATCCACCGCTTCGACGCCCTGAGCAGCTTCAGGCACTCGTGCCGTGCCGTGGTCGCCAGCCAGGAGCCGGTCTTCTCCGGTTCGCGGATCCGCCCCAGGTGCTGAGCGAACCGGAACCAGGTCGTCTGGTACACCTCGTGCGCGTCGGCGTCGGACAGCCCGTGGGCCCGCACGACGGACCACACCAGCGGGCCCAGCCCGTCCACCAGTGACTTCCAGGCCGCCGCGTCCCCGTCGGCCGCCAACTGGACGAGCACCCCGACCTCTGCACGATCCACGGTCCCACCCCTCGTGTACGACACGCCATCGTACGCCGTGGAATAGGTGGTTCCGCCCGCCACCGGGCCCCTCACGCCCCGCCGGCCGGCGGGGCGACGGACACCGGGCGCCAGGTGGGCGGCAGCAGCGCCGGTACGTGCGCCCCGCGCACCTCCGCGTACTCGGTGTTGGCCGCCAGCAGTTGCTTCCGGGCCTCGCGCGGGTCCCTCTCCTTGTGCGCCGTCATGTAGGAGGCGACCAGGCCCGCGACCACGGGGGTGGCGAAGGAGGTGCCGCTCCACTGCGCGTGCCCCTCGAACATCACCTGGTCCGGCTTGGCGGGGGCCTCGCCCGGCTCGCTGAGCACCCCGTTGTGCCGGGGGTACTGACAGGTGCAGGCGTAACCGAACCCGTACCGGCAGGCGTCGTAGGTGGAGTGCTGGTAGATGTACGGCACGGGCGCCTGGAAGCCGGTGAAGGCACTCGTGAGGCGCTCGCCGGGAGCGTAGGCCTTGACCCAGCCGCCGTGGTTGCTGAAGCAGGCACCGAACTCGCCGTCGCCGCGCAGCGCGCCGACCGACAGCACGGAGTTCTCCCAGCCGGGCAGGTCGGCGTAGGCGGCGGGCCAGAAGGGCGTGGCGCTGGCGTTGTTGCCGGCGGCGGCGACCAGCAGGGTGCGCTGTTCGCGCAGTTCCTCCATGAAGGCCTGGACGCCGAGCAGGCCGTCGGTGCGGCCGTTGGAGGTTCCGGCGGAGAGGCTGAGGACCTCGGGCCAGCCGCCCCGGTCGACGGCCTCGAAGAGCTTCTCGCCCAGCTCGGACTCCAGGATGGCGCCGGCGTCGTTGAGGGTGCCCAGGACGGTCACGTCGGTGTTGGGGGCGACGGCGGCGACGAGCCCGGCGATGAAGGTGCCGTGCCCGACGTACTGCTGGAGGACGCCGTCGTCGTCGCACTCCCGGACCTGGGCGTCGCCGTCGGTGTGGGCCAGCAGGGGGTAGGACCGGTAGTCGTGCATGAGGCCGGTGTCGATGACGAGGACGCCGACGGCGGTCCCGGCGTCGTACGCCGTCTCCGCGGCGGCCGGGTTCGGCGGCTCGCTGATCGGTACGGGGACGGGTTCGTCGCCGGGGCAGGCGTTGACGGCGATGGAGACGACGTGGTTGCGGCTGATCAGCCGGCGGCCGGCGCGTCCCTCCATCGTCCTGAGGGAGCGCATGGCATGGGCGACGGTGGGGTCGCCGACGCGGTCGCCCTCGCCCGGGTCGGCGACCCGGATGCGTGTGATGCCTGTGCGGTTGGTCTCGGGGCTCGCCCGGCGTACGTGGTCCGGGGTCAGGCCGGACATCGCGGTGAAGTGGTCGCGCACGGTGTCCTCGACGAGGCGGGCCTCCTCGCCGTCGCGGGCGAGGACGACGCCCTTCTCGTAGAAGAACTCGGCGGAGTCGTCCGGCCCCATCGCCAGCGGGATGTCCGGCATCGAACGCTGGATCTGGTCGAACTGCTCACGGAATCTCTGTGGTGCCATGGCGTTTCCTCCACGGGGACGGCGGTGGTGACGGCGGTCGCGGCGACATTCTCGGCGAGGCTCTCGGCGACGGTCGTCAATCAGAGTCCGGGGGTGGCTGATTGATACAGACTCGAACCTGTGTGGCGTGGTTCCGGAGCACTACCATCCGTGGGGTGACAGCGGGAAACGACTCGGTTCTCCAACTGCTGCCGATGGTGTTCGCCGCCCCCAACGAAGCTCTGGCCCGGGCGGAGGAGCTGCTCGGGGCCGACCCCTCACCGCTGCACGCCTCGATCGCCCACCAGGTGATCGGCATCTGGCAGCGGGACTTCGGCGACACCCGGCGGGCCCTGGCCCATCTGCGGACCGCCCGCGACCTCGCGGCCCGAGCGGACTCGGCCGATCGGGAGGCGGACGTACTGGCCACCCTCGGGGTGGCTCTGGTGCACTGCGGCCGCACCCGGGAGGGCCTCGCGGCGTTCGAGCAGGGAGTGGCGCGCGGCACCGGGCACACCCGGGCGCGGGTGCTGTACCGGCGGGCGTACGTCTGGTGGGTGCTGGGCCGGCACGGCGAGGCGCTGGAGGACGTACGCCGGGCGATCCAGGTGCTGCGGCAGGCGGACGACGTGATCTGGACGGCGCGGGCGCTGACCCTGCGGGCCACCGTCCATCTGGCGCTGGGTGCGGTGGAGCGGGCGGACGCCGACTTCGCCGCGGCGGAGGCGTTGTGGGACACCACCGGCCAGGAGCACGACAAGGCCGACGCGGTGGAGAGCAGGGGGCTCGCGGCGTTCCGGTCCGGTGACGTGCCGGCGGCGCTGCGGCTGTTGGACGAGGCGGAGGAGCGGTACGCCAAGCTGGGCACGCCGACGTTCATGCTCACCATCCGGCGCTGCGAGGTGCTGATGGCGGCGGGGCTGGCCCCGGAGGCGCTGACGGAGGCGGACGCGGCGATCGCCGCGCTGGACGGGATCGGCGGACAGTCCACTCGAAAGGCGGAGCTGCTGCTGGTCGCGGCGCGGGCGGCACGGTTGGCGGGCGATCCGCAGACGGCGCTCGCGCGCGCGGCCGTCGCGGTACGGCTGTTCGCCGGGCAGCGGCGCACCTGGTACGAGACGCACGCGCGGCTGGTCCTGATCGAGGCGCGGGTCGCGACGGGGCGCGGGTCGGGACGGCTGGTGGCCGACGCCGCGGCGGTGGCGGAGCGGCTGGCCGCCTTCGGTGCGCCGGCCGCTCCGGAGGCGTCGCTGCTCGCGGGCCGGATCGCACTGGAGCTCGGCTGGACGGCGGACGCGGAACGGCATCTGGCGGTCGCCGCGCGCAGCCGGCACAGCGGGCCGCCGCTCGCACGGATGACGGGGTGGGCGGCGCAGGCCCTGCGGGCGCGGGCGGCGGGGTCGGCGCGGGGCGTGCTGGAGGCGTGCCGGCGGGGCCTGGACGTCCTCGACGACCACCGGATGACGCTGGGCGCGTCCGAGTTGCGGGCGCGGGCCACCGCGCAGGGCGCGGAGCTGGCGGCGCTGGCGCAGCGGGCGAGTCTGGTCTCGGGCGGGCCGCGGCGGCTGCTGGTGTGGAGCGAGCGCTGGCGGGCGACGGTGCTGTCCGCGCCGCCGACCCGGCCGCCGGCCGATCCCGCGCTGTTGAGCGGCATGACGGCGTTCCGTGAGATCGCCGCCCGCGCGGAGGAGGCCCGGACGGACGGCGGCCGGCCCGCCCCCGCACTGGAGCGCGAACAGCGGCGGCTGGAGCGGGAGATCCGCTCCCGCACCCTGCACATGCGGGGCGAGGCGCCCGGCGACGGTGACCGGTTCGACGTCGGGCGGCTGCTGGCGCGGCTGGGTGACGACGTGCTGCTGGTCGAGCTGGCCGTGCTCGACGGACGCGTGCACGTACTGCTGTGCGGGCGGGGCCGGGTACGGCGGTTCGAAGCGGGGCTGCTGGCCGAGGCGGAACGGGAGGCCGAGCACGTGCAGGCCGGGCTGCGCCGGCTGGCCCATCCGGGGGCGGAGGCACGGCTGCCCCTGGTGGAGGCGGCGGGGGCGCGCCTCCAGGAGCTCCTGCTCGGACCCGCAGCGGCGCACCTGGGCTCCGGCCCGGTCGTCGTGGTCCCGCCCGGCCGGCTGCACCGGGTGCCGTGGGCGCTGCTGCCCGCCCTGCGCGAACGGGTCCTGAGCGTGTCGCCGTCGGCGAGCAGCTGGCTCCGTGCGAAGGAGACGGTGCCCCCGCCCGGCGGCCGCCAGGTCCTGGTACGCGGCCCGGGGCTGGCGAGCGGCGGCGCCGAGGTGCCGGAACTCGCCGACCGGTACGGGGCGGCGTCGCGGACGCCGGGTGGCGAGGAGCCGTGGGCGCTGTCGCCCGGGGGCGGGTACGGGGAACCGGCCGGGGCGGAGGACGGAGTGACGCGCGCTCCCGGGCCGGCCGGCCGGCGGGGCGTCCCGGCCGTGTCGGCGGGCCGCGGGGCACCGGCGTCGGCGGTCACCGGCCGCTCCGAAGAGCAGACCGGGGCGGGGCACGGCGGGACACACGGGCCGCGGGCCACCGCGGTCGCCTCGTCGGACGACCCGGGCGGCGCGGACGGCCCGGCACGCACGCCCTGGCCCGATGACCGGGACACGGGCCCCGTCCGTTCGGGGACTCGCGGCGCGCGCGAGGCGTTCGAGCCTTCGGGCGTGACCTCGGAGGACCCCTCCGACGGTCCCGCGGCCGAACCGCCGTCCGGTGGTCGGCGTGTGCGGCCCACCGTCCTGGAGGGGGACGCGGTGCGGGTGCCGCGCGTGTTGCGGGAGCTGGACGGAGCGGCACTGGCGCACATCGCCGCGCACGGGACCTTCCGCGCGGACAGCCCCTTGTTCTCCTCGCTGCGGATGGCGGACGGGCCGCTCATCGTGCACGACTTCGAACGGCTGGACCGCAGCCCGTACCGGATCATCCTGTCCTGCTGCGACACCGCCCGGTTCGCGTCGGTCGGCGCGGACGAGCTGCTCGGGCTGGTCACCGCGCTGCTGCCGCTGGGCACCGCCGGGGTGGTGGCGTGCAGCGCGCCGGTCAACGACGCCGCCGTGGTGCCGCTGATGCTCGCGCTGCACAAGGGCCTGGACGCGGGGCTGTCCCTGGCGGAGGCGCTGCGCGACGCGCGGGCCGCGCTGCCGGGCGACGCGGTGCACCAGGCGACGGGGTGGGCGTTCTCCGCGTTCGGGGCGGCCTGAGAGGCCCCGTCTTCAGGCCGGCTGCGGCTCGGGCAGCTCCATCAGCCAGGGCAGTGCGCCGCGGTCGCCGGCGCCGAGGCGGGTGTAGGCGCCGTAGAGGTGGTTGCCGACGGTGCGGACGGAGAGGGTGAGTCTCTCCGCGATCTGCCGGTTGCTCAGGCCGGCGGCGGCGAGCGTGACGACCTGCCGCTGACGGGCGGTGAGTTCGCCGAACACCAGACCCGACAGGGCCGGGGTGCGGGCACCCTGGCAGCGCCGGGCGAGGGCGACGGCCCGGGTGCGGGCGGTGCGGGCGGCGCCCGGGTCGCGGTGGGCACGTACGGCCTGGGCGTGCGCCTCGGCCGCGAACAGCAGGAACCCCCGCCGCTCCAGCTCCTCGGCCACCCGGTCCAGCTCCGGTCCGTCGCCCCGCTCCAGGGCATCGGCGTGCCCGGCGAACACGCCGGTCAGCCGGCCGGCCGCCCGCTCGGGGGCACCGAGGCGCACGGCGTCGTACGGGTCCCCGGCGCGCGCGGCCGCCCGGGCCGCCCCGTCGATGTCGCCGCGCGCGGCGGCGGCCCAGGCCTCGGCCGCTCCGTGGCTCTCCGCCGCCGTGTCACCGGACTGGGCGGCGGCCAGGGCGAGTTCCTCGCGGCAGGACGTGTCGTCCGGGCTGGCGCGCAGGCCCTCGCGGGCCCAGGACGCGGCCTCGGACAGCCGGCCGCGCAGGCGCGCGAACCGGGCGCGGAGCGCCGCGTACCGGGCCGGCAGCGGCACTCCCTCGGCCGCCAGCCACTCCCCCACGGGCGTCTCCAGTGCCCGTACGTCGGCCTGCTCGATACGCAGGGCCATAGCGGCGCTCTCCCCCGCCAGGGCGGGCCCGCACCGGTCCGGGGTGCGGGCCAGGCGCCGGGCCCGCAGCCGGCCCGCGGCGGCGCGCAGCACCGGGCCGTGCAGGGGGTGGGCCAGACGGGTGGCGCCGTGGTCGTCGACGGTGACCAGGCCCTCGGCCTCCAGGCGTTCCAGGATCCCTGCGTCGAGGGCGTCCAGGTCGAGGGGGAGCGGTTCGGCGAAGGCGAGGCGTTCGAGCGTCTCGCGTTCCTCCACGCGGGGACGGTCGAGCAGGTGGGCGGCGCGCTCCCGCACCGTTGCGGTGATGGGCACCGGCCCACGCCACGCCCACTGGTCCGTGTCCGGGACCGGTGAGAGCAGCCGCTCCTCGCCCACGGCGGTCAACAGCTCGCGCAGCAGCCGCAGGTCCCCCTGGGACAGGCGGTGCAGCCGGTCGACGGTGAGCGGTTCCAGGGCGGTGGCCGCACCGGCCGCGAGCAGTTCGGCGGTCTCCTCGCGGGGCAGGGGCTCCAGGGTGAGGCGCGGCAGCAACTCCCCGGACCACAGCCGGGACACCGCGCCCGGCACGGGAACGCCCTCCGTGGCGACGACCAGGAGCCGGGTGCGGCCGTGCACGGCGAGCTGGTGCACGAGGGCGGCCGAGGCGTCGTCGAGCAGGTGGGCGTCGTCGACCAGCAGCAGGCGTACGCCGGACAGGAGGTGTACCGCGCGGTGCAGGGTGACGCTCTCGGGCAGCAGGTGGGCGAAGGCCGCGAAGGGAATGGCCCGGGTCTCGGGTGTCCCGGCCGCCCTGGCGCAGTCGGTGCCGCGGACGGCCTCCGTCACGAGCCTGGTTTTGCCGCAGCCCGCGGGGCCCGTCACCACGATGCCGTTCCGTCCGGCCGTCACCGACCGGCGCACCAGTTCCAGTTCGTCCGCACGCCCGGTGAACGGCCAGGGCGTGCGGAGTGTCTTCGCGTCCCGCGGAGAAGTCGTCACGGCAACATGAGCCGGCATACTCATTCCTGATACAGGACGACTTGAGTAGCCCCCGACTCAGGCGCCCGGAGCGGGCCGGACGGCAGTCTGGGGGCCATGACCGCACGTTACTGCTCGCTCGCGCAGCAGCCCGACCCCGCGTTCGCGCCGGGGCTGGCCGCCGAGCGCCTCGCCGCGCTCGTCGGCGGGCAGCGGATGTGGGTCAACGGCACCGTTCTGCACTACTGCTTCCTCGGCGGCGACACCGACACCTCCGTCGTTCCCATGCCGGGCACCGGCCGGCCGCGGCGGGTGTCGTGGGTGGGTACCGAAGAGCAGCGGGACGTGGTACGCGGCTGCTTCCGCGAGTGGCAGGACCTCGGCATCGGACTCGTCCTCACCGAGGTCGGTGACCGCTCGGAGGCCGAGCTGCGCATCGGGTTCCAGCCCGGTGACGGGTCCTGGTCGGCGGTGGGCAAGGACGCGCTCCGGGTCGGCCTGAACGACCGCACGATGAACTTCGGCTGGGACCTGACCGCACCCGGGGAGCGCGCGACGGCCCTGCACCAGATCGGGCACGCGCTCGGCATGCTGCACGAGCACCAGAGCCCGTACGCCGGCATCCTCTGGGACGACGAGGCCGTCTACGCCGAACTGGCGGGACCGCCGAACCACTGGAGCCGGGAGCGGACCTTCCACAACATCCTGCGCAAGCTCGACACCGACGAGGTCAACGGCCCGGTCTGGGACCCGCAGTCGATCATGGAGTACCCGTTCCCGTCGGGGCTGATACTGGAGCCCGAGCACTACCGCTCCGGCCTGCACCCGCCCGGCACCCTTTCCGCCGCCGACAAGGAGTTCGCCCTGCGCTGGTACCCGCCCACCGGCCGGCCGGGTCCGCTGGTGCCGTTCCGTTCGGTGCCGCTCGGGCTCGGACCGGGCGAGCAGGCCGACTTCCGCGTGGATCCGCCGGAGACCCGGGAGTACACCGTGGGCACCTTCGGTGACAGCGACGCCGTCGTCGTCGTCTTCGAGGAACGGGACGGCGTGCCCCGCTACCTCACCGGTACGGACGACGGGGGAACGCCCCGCAACGCCACGCTCAGGGCCCGTTTCGTCAAGGGCCGCCGCTATGTCGTCCGGGTGCGTCTGTACTCCTCGTGGGGTGCGGGCGAGACGGCGGTCATGTCCTGGTGACCGCTCGCTGAACGCACCGGGCCACGATCGGCCACAGTCCGGCGCCGGGGGAAGACGGCCGGGGACGCCACCTTTGGGGGAGGGTGACGTCCCCGGCCACGCGGCGCCCGCCGCACGGGGGTCGGCGGGCGCACGTGCGAAGGCGGCTCCGCTTCACGGAACCGCCTTCGCGTGTGCGCGGAGTGTCCGGTGGCTCCGAGGAGTCGATCGTCCGGCGGGGCCGCCGGTTCACCGGTTCCCGTCCGTTGTGGCCGGGCGGCCTTCCACGATCCAAGGCGTGGATTCCGGGCCGCTGGAACGGATCGCCGCACGGCACGCGAAGTAGCCGCACCGTTCCCTCGCGCGTTCCTCGCCGTCCGGCGAAACAGGAGCAGGGGCTCTGCGCTGCCACCGGCACGCCGGAACTCCGTGCAGGGCATCTGCCGAAGCACCGGGTGGAGGCCCTCACCCACGCCGCGGCGAGGGAGGAGCAGCGCTCCGCAGCCTGCCGCGACCCCGTTCCGCAGGCGCTGAAACCTCGTGTGCCACAGGCGTTTCACATATCGGCGATTCGGCCAAGTCCGGGCGCGCGGCACCGGCTTCAGCAACGAGCTCCCCCGTCCGGTCCCTTGTGCGGCAAGGGACCCAGCACGTCCGGAATCGAGCGCGTTCGATTGCGGCTCCGCGTCGTTATGCCGTGCACCGCCGAGCCGTCCGGGCGCGGTACCGATTTTCAGGAGGGATGCAGGTGACAGTGACTGACGCCTCGACCGCGAACGAGGAGACGCCGCCCCCTCCGCCACCGGCCACCCTCACCTTCGGGGGGATGCACGGTAGGAACCCGCTGGCGGATGCCAGTTTCGCGGCGATGTGCCGCCGCCTTCCCTCGGTGCTCGGGCACACCGTGCGGATGGCGTGGGCCGTCGACAGGGCAGGCGTCCTGCTGCTCCTCGCGTGCCAGTTGCTCACCGGCGTCGCGTCTGCCGTCGTCCTCGCGTTCACCGCTCGGGCCATGACGCACATCCTCGGCAGCGGCCCGGTTTCCGAACGCCTGGACGGCGCGCTGCCCGCCCTGATCGTGGTGACGACCGGTGCCGCCGTCGGCCGGGTCTGCAGCGCCCTGTCCTCCTACGCCGACGGCCGCATCACACCTCTGCTGATGACCGAAGCGGACGTCGCCCTGGTCGCCGCCGTGTGCCGGGTGGAGTCCTCCGCCTACGGCGAGGACGGTTTCGCCGACCGGCAGGAAGCCGCCGAGGTCGGCGTGACCCGCACCCGGTTGATGGTCGAGGACGCCCAGCGGTTCATGTCCGCTCTGATCCGCATGATCGCCGCGAGCGGAGTCATCACGGCACTGCATCCGCTGATGCTGCCCCTGCTCCTGCTGGCCGTCCTCCCGGCCGGCGCCGGAGCCGTGCTGTCCGCACGCGTGATCTACGAGACCCACTACCTCAACGTCGGCGACCGCAACGTACGGTCGATGATGCGCTGGTGGGCCACCTACTCCCGACACGGCGACGAGGTCCGGGCCAACGGCATGACCGGCTACCTCCTGTACTGGTACCGCGCCCTGTCCGACCGCATCGACCGGCGCACCCTCACCGCGGCCCCGCGCATGCTCCGCATCGTCCTGGCCACCAGCGCGCTGGGCGGGGTCTTCCTGCTGGGCACCTGGGCCACCCTCGCCTGGCTGGCCGCCGACGGCCGTGTCGCCCTGCCCGTCGCCGCCACCGCCGTCGTCGCCGTACAGACCACGCTCGCCGCGCTGTCCCAGTTCGTCATGCACGGCGCCGCCATGTTCCACACCTCGCTCTACCTGGCCGACATGCGGGCCTTCCTCGACCTGGCCGCCGAACGCGCCCCCAAGCGCGGAGCGCTGACCATCGCCGAGCGGGTGGACGAGATCCGGCTCGACGAAGTCGTCTACCAGTACCCCGGCAAGGACGAACCGGCCGTCGCCGGGGTCTCGCTCACGCTCCGCCGGGGCGAGATCCTGGCGATCGTCGGCGAGAACGGCTCGGGCAAGTCCACCCTCGCCAGACTCATCACCGGCGTCCTCCTCGCCGACAAGGGACGCGTCACCTGGGACGGCGTCGACCTCGCCGACGCCGACCCCGACGCCGTGTGGAAGCGGACCGCACTCGTCCCGCAGAACTTCGCCTGCTGGCCCCTGCGCGCCCGCGAGAACATCACCCTCGGACAGCCCAGGACCCACGACGACGGGCCCGTCTGGGAGGTCGTGGACGCTGTCGGCATGCGCGAGGCGATCGAGAAACTCCCCCGGCGACTCGACACCCTGCTCGCCAAAGAGCTGTGGGGCGGCGCCGAACTCTCCGGAGGCCAGTGGCAGCGCCTGGTGTGCGGACGCGCGCTGTACCGGCGGACACCCCTGCTGATCCTGGACGAGCCGACCTCCCAGATGGACGCCCGCGGCGAGCACGCGATCTTCCTGGAGATCAAGAGGATCGCCGCCGAACGCATGACCATCGTCGTCACCCACCAACTGGAGAACACCCGCCTCGCCGACCGCGTCCTCGTCATGGACCGGGGCCGGATCATCGAGCACGGGACGTACGAGGACCTGGTCAACGCCGGCGGACTGTTCGCCGAACTCGTCGCCCTGGCAAAGGACCGGTGACCGCACCGATCGCATGCTCCGCCCCCTTCGGCGTGGCGCGCGCACCGGGCTCGCCGGCGAGCCCGGCCGTCGTCACCCGCCGGCCACGGTCAAGGACGCCGGTCCCCGACCGGGTGCCCGGGAATGGCCAAGGGCCGGTGTTCGATTCCCCGTGCTCCTGGAGAGGAAACCGCGGTGGGTCGCGCGGGCGCGGACGGAACCGTGCGCTTCCTGCCGGAGCCGGCCTGACCACAAGCCGGTCAGCCTCGATCGTGCCCGGGCACCGGAAGAAGGTGCCCGGGCAGTGCCCCCCTGGGCTGCCTCAGCAGCCAGGCCGCTGGGCGAGCCGCGCCCGGGCTCCCCTCGGCCGCAGCGACTTGTCCGGCCCAGCCTCGACCGGACGGAGGGACGGACTCATCGCCTGCCGGTGCCGGCGTTGGTCGCGCCGCAGCCGCCCATCCAGACGAAATGTTGATATCATCCGGATGTTCTGAACATGTCTCTATCCCCCTCCCCACGGAAGGGCATGCCATGGCGACTCGGCGTCTGTTCATGGTCAGGCACGGGGCGGCGGACGCCTTCGGGAGGCTCACCGAAGTCGGACGGCGCCAGACGGAGTTGCTCGCGGAGCGCCTGGCCCGCCTGCCGATCGACACGGTGTGGCACTCGCCGATGCCCCGGGCGGTGCGTTCGGCCCAGCTCATCGGCGAGCGTCTGAACGGGGTCCCCGTGCGGGAGGCGGCCGAGCTGACCGACTACATCCCGCACGTGCCGAAGAAGCCGCCGGCGGCATGGGCGGGGGTCTTCGACGGCTACGACCCCGCCGAAGCGGCCGAGGGGGAGCGCCTCGCGGACGCGCTGACCGACCGGTTCGCCCGCCCCGCCGACACCGAGACGCACGAGGTCCTGGTCACCCACGCCTACCAGGTGGCCTGGCTCCTGCGGCACGCCCTTGGCGCCCCACGTGAGCGGTGGTTGGGGATGAGCTGCGGGAACACGGCGGTGACGGCGATCGAGTACTACACCGGCGCGGCCCCCTCGCTGGTGGTCTACAACGACATGAGCCATCTCCCCGCGGACCTGCGCTGGACGGGTTTCGGGCCCGGCGCCCGACCTTGAGCGGACGAGCCGGGGCGCCCTCGGCTCGCCACGCTCACCCACCGCCTCCGGTGCCGTCGATCAGGTCGCGGGCCCCTTGGCGGAGCAGCGCCACCCCGACCGACATACCCAGGGTCTCGGGGGCGAGGGGCCCGGCCCACTCGTGGGCGTGGAGGCTCTTCTTGCCGTCGGCGCTGAAGACACGGGCCCGCAGGGAGAGTCCGCCGTCCCGGGACGCCCTGGCGAACCCGGCGATCGGACTGTTGCAGTGGCCTTGGAGCACGTGCAGCAGCATGCGCTCAGCGGTCACCTCCCGGCGCGTGGTCTCGTCGTCGAGTGCGCCGACCGCCGCGATCAGCTCGGTGTCGCCCTCGCGGCACTGCAGAGCCAGCGCTCCCGCCCCCAGGGCCGGTACCATCGCCTCGGGGTCGATGACTTCGCTGATGGCGTCCCGGCGGCCGATCCGCTCCAGGCCGGCCACCGCGAGCAGCAGGGCGTCCGCTTCGCCCGCGGCCATCCGGGCCAGGCGCCGATTGGCGTTGCCCCGCATCGGTACACACTCCACATGCGGGTGGGAAGCCGCCAGTTGGGCCGCGCGGCGCACGGACGAGGTACCGACCCGGGTGCCGGGCGGCAGCCGGTCGAGCGTGAGTCCGTCGGGGTGCACCAGGGCGTCGCGGATGTCGTCCCTGGCCAGGAAGGCCGCGAAGACGGTGCCCTCGGTCAACGGCCGGTCGGCGGGGATGTCCTTCACGCAATGCACCGCGAGGTCGGCCGCGCCGTCCAGCAGCGCGGCCTCGACCTCCTTGACGAACGCGCCCTTGCCCTCGACCAGTGACAGGTCGCCCAGCCATCGGTCGCCGGTGGTGCGCACCGCGACCACTTCCGTCGCCAACCCGGGTTGCACGGCGGTGAGTTCGCCGCGGACCCGTTCGACCTGCGCCAAGGCCATGGGCGAGTCACGGGAGACGATCCGGATCACCTCGGGAAGACTCATGAGGTAACGATAGGCAGGAGGCCCGTGGGACTCGTGCGCAGTTGAACGGAGCGCCGCCACGCACCACAGGCCTGCGCGGAGGGCGGCGCGGCTCCGACGGGCCTGCGCAGCCGAACAGTTGTCGTCGCGTGCCGCACCTCGGTCGTACAGTGCCCGTGACCTGGCAGGACGGCCCCCGGGTCTCCCGGGCTCAGCCCGTGGCCGGCCGCGAGGGCCCTGAGAACGAGGAGGGGCCTTGGACAGCTTCCCGTCACCACCGGTGGGTGACCGCCTCCGGCGCCGGTTCCCGCGCCCGGCCGAACTCTCGCCTCTGCTGCGACCGCGGTGGCCCCGGCCCGGCGGGGCCAGGCGACGGCTCGCCGCCGCCGCCGATGTGGCGGACCTGCGGGCCGCCGCCCGCCGGCGTGCCCCCAGAGCCGTCTTCGACTACACGGACGGTGCCGCGGGCGAGGAACTCTCGCTGGCCCGCAACCGGTCCGCCTTCCGCCGGATCGAGTTCCGGCCCACCGTGTTGCGGGACGTCTCGGCGGTCGACACCTCGGCGGTTCTGCTCGGCGAGGTGTCCGCTCTCCCCATCGCGCTCGCCCCGACCGGCTTCACGCGGATGATGCACCACGAGGGCGAGGTGGCCGTGGCCCGGGCGGCCGCCGCCCACGGGGTGCCGTACACGCTGTCCACGATGGGCACCACGGCCGCCGGGACGCTGGCCGCCGCCGTGCCCGGCGTACGCCGCTGGTTCCAGCTGTACCTGTGGCGGGACCGGGCCCGCAGCCTTGATCTGGTGTGCGGCGCCGCGGAGGCCGGGTACGAGGCGCTGATGTTGACCGTGGACACGCCGGTCGCGGGACCGCGGCTGCGGGACGTGCGCAACGGCATGACGATCCCGCCGGCGCTGACCGCGCGCACCTTGCTGGACGGGGCGCTGCGGCCGTGGTGGTGGCTGAACCTGCTGACCACCCCGCCACTCGAGTTCGCCTCTCTCACCCGGTGGCAGGGCACCGCCGCGGACCTGGGCAATCTGATGTTCGATCCCGCGGCGACCGCCGACGACGTGGCGTGGCTGCGGGAGGTGTGGCCGGGCAAGCTCATCGTCAAGGGCGTCCAGACGGCCGAGGACGCACGGGTGATCACCGGCCTCGGCGTGGACGCCCTGGTCGTCAGCAATCACGGCGGGCGTCAGCTGGACCGCTCGCCGGTGCCGTTGGAGGAGCTGCCCGCGGTGGTCGGGGCGGTGGACGGTGCCGCGGAGGTCTATCTCGACGGCGGGGTGCGGTCCGGTGCGGACGCCGTGGCGGCGGTCTGCATGGGCGCCACGGCGGTCCTCGTCGGCCGCGCCTACCTCTACGGACTGATGGCGGGCGGCGAGGCCGGCGTGCGCCGGGTGCTGGACATCCTCTCGGCCGAGGTCCGGCAGACCATGCAGTTGCTGGGCGCCACCTCGGTCAAGGACCTCACCCCGGACCGCGTCCGGTTGCGCGTCGGCTAGAGCGGGCGCTCGACGCCCCCTGCGGCCTCTCATCGACCGCGTCGTCCTCTTCGACAGGGCCGCCGACGGCTACCGCCACTACGCCGTCGGCGCCGCCTTCGGGAAGCCGGTCATCAGCGTCCGCCGGACCTCCCCGTCCTCGTCCAGGAGCCGTCCGTCCCGCGCCGCAGGCGGTCCTGGATCATTCCGCCGATACGGTGGAGCGTCTCCGGCTTGAGCATGCCGGCGTGGGAGCAGTCCATCCGCCGGTACTCCAGCGGCCCGTCGACGTACTCGTGCCAGACGTCCGGCTCCAGCACGCTGTCGGTCTCCTGCGTGGCGGCGAACAGCATCATCTCGGTCGCGACCCGCTGGTGCCGGTAGCGTCCGGTGATGTCGATGTTGTTCTCCATCACCCGCATGATGGTGAGGAACTCGCTCTCCTCGATGCTGCCCAGCACGGTGTTCGTCGTCCGCGCCACCGCAGCGAACTCGTCGAACGTCATGTCCTCCGTGGGGACTTCGACGGTGCTCACCCCCAGCAGTTCGAGGATGCCGCGGTAGTACTCCTCGTGCGCGTGCTCGGGGATGTCCTCCTGCGCGGCGGGCTTCGCGTCAAGGCAGACCATCAGCTCGACCCGTTGCCCCCGTTCGGCCAGCCGGGCCGCGACGGCGTGGGCGACGATACCTCCGAAGGAGTGCCCCATGAGCCGGTACGGCCCTTCCGGCTGCACCCGGAGCATCGCCTCGATGCAGTCGTCGGCCACCTCCTCCACGGACCCCGGCAGGTTCCCGGGGTCGGACAGCCCGCGCGCCTGGAGTCCGTAGAGGGGGATGTCGGCGTCGATGTGCGGCAGCAGGCTCGCGTAGTTCCAGCACATCCCGCCGCCCGAGTGCAGACAGAACAGCGGGGCCTGGTCGCCCTTGGTACGCAGCGGCAGGAGTACCTCGAACGCGGTGGAACGCCCGCTGCCGCCCTCGCCCGCGCCGAACCCTCCGTCGGCGTCCTCGTCGAGGCGCCGGGCGAGTCCGGCGACGGTCGGGGCCTCGAAGAGGACACGCAGGGGCAGTTCGACACCGAGGACCGCCTGGATCCGGCTGATCAGCCCGGTCGCCAGCAGGGAGTGCCCGCCGAGGTCGAAGAAGCCGTCGTCCACGCTCACCCCGGGCAGGCCCAGCACTTCGGCGTAGAGGGTGCACAGCACCTCTTCCCGCGGAGTGCGCGGCGGGCGCCCGGCCCGGCCGCCGTAGTCGGGGGCGGGCAGCGCCTTGCGGTCCACCTTGCCGTTGGGGCTGAGCGGCAGTTCGGACAGGGCCGTCACCGCCGAGGGGACCATGTAGCCGGGGAGCCGCTCGCGCAGGGCCTCGCGCAGGGCGGCCGCGGAGAAGCCGCCCGGGTCCTCCGGCACCACGTACGCCACCAGCCGCGGGTCCGTCCCGCCGTGCCGGTGGACGGCCACGAAGGCCTGGACGAGGCCGGGCAGGCGCAGCAACTCGGCCTGGATCTCGCCGGGTTCCACCCGGAAGCCGCGGATCTTCACCTGGTCGTCGGCACGACCGAGGTATTCCAGCTGGCCGTCGGCGTTCCACCGCACGACGTCGCCGGTGCGGTACATCCGCTCCCCCGGGCCGCCCAGCGGGTTGGCCACGAACCGTTCGGCGGTGAGCCCCGGCCGGCCCAGGTAACCGCGGGCCAGGCCCGCCCCGGCCACGTACAACTCGCCGACGACCCCCTGCGGCACCGGGTGCAGACCGCCGTCCAGGACGTAGCCGGACAGTCCGAACAGCGGCCGCCCCATGGGAACGACCCCGCTCTCGCGGCCGGTCAGAGGCGTGCTCATGGCCGCGCCGACGGTGGACTCGGTGGGCCCGTACGCGTTGATCATGCGGCGCCCGGGTGCCCAGCGTTCCGTGAGGTCGGGCGAGCATGCCTCGCCGGCCACCAGGAGAACCGCCAGGTCGGGGAAGGGCACGCCCGGCCCCCGCGCGTCGAGGGTCGCCAGTACCGAGGGCGGCAGCGTCACATGGGTCACCCGACGCCCGCTGAGCGTTCCCGCCAGCGCGTCGCCGGCCAGCGCGTCGGCGGAGGCCGCCACGAGGGCCGCGCCCGAGGCGAAGGCCATCACCAGCTCCCAGACCGACACGTCGAAGCTGGGCGAGGCGAACTGCAGCACCCGGCTGTCCGGGGCGAGCGCGAACGCGTCCAGTTGCGCACGCGCGAGGTTGGCGAACCCGGCGTGGGTGACCTCGACGCCCTTGGGGTGGCCGGTGGACCCGGAGGTGTAGATGACGTACGCGGTGTGCGCGGGATGGACCGGCACGCCCGGGTCGGTGTCGGGCAGCGCCTCCTCGTTCACCCCGGCCGTCCAGGCGTCGTCGAGGACGACGGCCGGATCCGCGTCGGCGAGCATGTACGCGATCCGCTCGGCCGGATAGTCCGGGTCGACCGGGACGTACGCGGCGCCGGTCTTCACCACGCCGAGGATGGTGGCGACGAGCTCCGGGCCGCGCCGCATCCGCAGCGCCACCCGTTGGCCGGGGCCGACCCCGAGCCCCAGCAGGTGGTGCGCGACGCGGTTCGAGCGGCGGTCCAGTTCGGCGTACGACAGCTCGCTGTACGACGTCTCGTCGCGGCCCGAGATCATCGCCACGGCGTCCGGTGACCGTTCGACCGCCGCCCGGAAGAGTTCCGGCAGGGTCACCGGGGGCAGGTCGGCGCGGTCGGCTCCGGACCATTCGAGCAGCGTCCCGCGCTCGTGCGGTGCGAGGATCTCCAGCGACCTGACCGGTCGGCGGGGGTCGCCGATCGCCGAGTCGAGCAGGCGCGTCCAGCGCGCGGTGAAGACGTCGATGGTCGTCGCGTCGTACAGGTCGGTGGCGTATTCGACGAGGCCGGTGAGGCCGGCCGGCTCGCCCGCTTCGTCGAAGGTCTCGGTGACGCTGACGAAGACGTCGAACTTGGCCGACCCCGCGCCCGCCTTCTCCGCCCCCACCTGGAGCCCCGGCAGGTCGAAGCGCGCGCCGTCGTCGTTCTGCAGGACCAGCACGACCTGGAACAGCGGGTGGTGGGCGGTGGAGCGCTGCGGGTTGACCTTCTCCACCAGGTACTCGAACGGCAGGTCCTGGTGCGTGTACGCGGCCAGGCAGGTCTCGCGCACCCGGGCCAGCAGCTCGGCGAAGGTCGGGTCCCCGGAGGTGTCCGTGCGCAGCACCAGGGTGCTGACGAAGAACCCGACCAGGTCGTCCAGGTTCTCGTCGCCGCGGCCGGCTATGGGCGAGCCCACGGGAATGTCGTCCCCGGCGCCGAGCCTCGACAGCAGTGCCGCCAGGCCCGCCTGGAGGACCATGAACAGCGTCGAGTCCGCGGAGCGGGCCAGCGCCCGCAGTCCGGCATGGGTCTCGGCGCCGATCCGGAACTGCGTGACGTCGCCGCGGTAGGAGGGAAGCGCGGGGCGGGGCCGGTCGGGCGGCAGCGTGGCCTGCTCCGGCAACCCGGCCAGTTGATCCGCCCAGTACGCGGCCTGCCGTACGAAGAGACTGTCCGGATCGGAGTCGTCCCCGAGCAGGTCGTGCTGCCAGAGGGTGAAGTCCGCGTACTGCAACGGGAGCGGGGCCCACTCGGGTCGTGCCCCGTCCCGGCGCGCGGTGTACGCGGCGACCAGGTCACGCGTCAGCGGCCCCATCGACCAGCCGTCGGCCGCGATGTGGTGGATGACCACGACCAGCACGGACGCATCGGGCCCGGTGACCAGCAGCCCGGCCCGGAACGGTATCTCCCTGTCCAGTTCGAACCCGTGCCGCACGATCCGGGCCACCCGCTCGGGCACCTGCTCCTCGCCGATCTCCTCCACCTCGACGCCGATCCGCGCCTGCTCCGGACCGAGCACCCGCTGGTGGGGCCGTCCGTCAAAGTCGGGGAAGACGGTCCGCAGCGGCTCGTGCCTCGCGATGACATCGTTGAGCGCGGCCTCCAGAGCGCCGATGTCCAGCTTCCCGGTGAGCCTGAGGACGAGCGGCATGT